>DAHVZT010000118.1 GCA_027323885.1 Acidobacteriaceae bacterium | reverse complement strand
GCCAATACCGAGCTCACGGAACTTGCGAGAGGTTTCTCCTATCTTTTCCGTCGGGTAATCCGCATTTCCAACCAATATATCTTGAGCGGTGAAGACCGCTTCAACGGTCACCTTAAATCCTTCAATGTCGAATGAATCATCGGGGCGAAGGAATTTGATGAGGTTCAAGCTTGCAAGGTTACAGGCAGAGTTGTCAAGGTGCATGTACTCCGAACATGGGTTGGAACCACTGATTCTGCCGGCATTGGGAGCCGTGTGCCATTTGTTGATCGTGGTGTCGTACTGCATACCCGGATCGCCGCAGTGCCAGGTGTTCTCCGCGATCTTGTGCATCAAATCGCGTGCTCGATAGCTTTTGAACGGAGCGTCTTCCTTGACGGTACGGGTCCAGAATTCTCCGTCGTTCTCCACGGCGCGCATAAATTCGTCATTGACGCGCACGGAGTTGTTGGCATTCTGGAAAAAAATTGAGGTGAACGCTTCAGAGTCGGGTCCTGACCCGTCGTAGCCGGCCCGCATCAAAGTCCAGGCCTTCGCCTCTTCTTTGGATTTGCATTCAATGAAGTCGACGATATCTGGATGGTCGATGTCGAGGATGACCATTTTGGCCGCTCGCCGGGTCTTGCCGCCGGACTTGATTACGCCCGCGAAGGCATCGAATCCCCGCATAAAGCTCAGCGGACCCGATGCCGTGCCTCCGCCGGACAGCACTTCCGCGGATCCACGAATGGTGGACAGGTTGGTACCCGTGCCGGATCCCCATTTGAACAACATTCCCTCAGTCTTGGCGAGCGTGAGGATGGAATCCAGGGAGTCCTGAACGGAATTGATAAAGCAGGCCGAGCACTGCGGGTTTCTGTAACCGGTGACGGAAAACTCGACTGCGCAGGTGTGCGGGTTCCAGTGCCAGTTCTGCGCGTCGGAGTCGGGCTCCAGCCGGTCGCAGCCGACGTTGAACCACACCGGCGAATTGAACGCCACTTTCTGGTTCAGCAGCATGTGCGCCAGTTCGTCATGGAACACAGCGGCGTCTTCGGGAGTGCGGAAGTACCCTCCGGCCATGCCCCAGTCGCGAATGGTTTCCGCCACACGCGTGATCAGCTGGCGCACCCCGGTCTCGCGCTGTGGCGTACCAATCTGGCCATGAAGATATTTGCTGGCAACAATGTTGGTTGCCGTCATCGACCAATCTGCGGGAACTTCGACATCCTTCTGCTCGAAAATCGAGTTCCCTTTCGAGTCCACAATGGAAGCGGTGCGGCGTTCCCATTGGATCTCCTCGTAAGGAGAGAGATCCTCCCGGCTGAAAAATCTGTCGAAATGGAGTCCGGCCTGTTTGCCCTTGGTGGAAGCAGGCGTCTCCGTGAGAACCGGAACGGGCGTGGTTTTGCCGCTGGATTTCACTTCTCCGAATCCGGTTTGTGTGTGATTCACTTCAGCCATTTGGGATGTCTCCTGTGCAATGAATTCTCAAAATCGATGTGGTTGTGTCACCGGCGGGTTTGCCCGAGATGGCCCAGTGCTCAGCCAGGAGTGTCGGAAGCCCGTAGAGGGAAAGTACCGCTCCAGATAGTGGATGTCAAGCTCCCACCACTACTTATTGTATTACTTATGGAACTCGTTGGAAAATCTGGGCTTTTCGCTAGCGGTTTTGTGGCGGGCAGCAGTGCACCCTACAGACGCAAAACCAAACGGCCAGGAACTTTAGTGTAGGTTCCGGCGGAGCAGCGCCGCAAGGTGCAGAACTGGTGCAGTTCCGGTGCGAAAGGGGGCCGGTGTGTGGATAAAACCCCTCCAACGACGGCCCGAATGGCTCCGCGACACAAGCCCGGATCGATGTTGTCTTTGCGGGGCTGCGTGCTAAATGGTGCTGTGGCGTTCAACTGGATCTTGCGGGTGGTTCGAACATCTGTCTTCCAGAGGCCAGGCCGCAGATGTTTAGAACAGCCGAAGTTGCCCGTCCGCGCTATTCTTGCGCTTCTTAAGAATATCCTGTCCTTCAATGATCAGGACCTCGGCGTCACACTGCAGTTCTACCGGAAGATCTTGCAGGTCGCACAATTCGCAAAGCCAGCGAAGGGGCTGTCCAGTAAAGCTCATGAAGAGGCGATCCCGTGCCCTCGTGATGCCCATGTAGAGCAGGGAATCAAGCTTATTTCGTCTCTCTGGCGTTTGGAATTGACTTTGTTTCCGGAATATTTCGCTGCTCAATCCGGAGCAAAAGACAATCTTGTACTCCAGTCCTTTCGCTTGGTGGTAGGTACTGACCTTAACGCTCTCCGTATCGAAAAAATCCGGCGCGGTATTTGGCTCCAATATAAAGTTCTTGATTTCACACTTCGATAACTTTTCGGATATTCGGTCCCGCAGGTCCCATGAGGGGGCTAATACCCCGATGTCGCCGGGCAGACAATCGTCCTTCAAAAGCGTATGGATTGTATTCGCGATCCAATTTATTTCATCAGCTTCATTGCGAAATCCCGCCAGTACCGGTACGGGACCTTCCCAGTTGGGATACACCACTTTGCTGGGAGGCACCGCTCCCTCCGCCTCATCCCCGTGTAGGGTCTTTGCGAAATGTTCTGCAATCCTACAAATTTGACGCGTATTTCGGTAGGTCACTCCGAGAACAATGGATCGGCCTCGAATTTCAATTCCGAGTTGCCGGAAGCTTGATGTCGAGCGGTAAATTCTTTGCCGCTCATCGCCACAAAAAAACACGTTTTGTTTACTCGACCTGCTCAACTCCATAATGAGCTTCATCCCAGAAACTGAGAGGTCCTGATATTCGTCCACAAGGATCGAGGAATAACCGGAGTACGGGTTGCTGGGATTTTCGATTGCGAAGGAAAGCGCTCGGTTCCTCAAATCTTCCCAATCCATCAAATCGCCTTTGGAGCTTTCGTAGAAGTGGAAGACGCGCAATATCTCTTCCCTCACCTCTGGAGGTACATGCGGATCGCACGAAGCCATGTTCCGATAAGTGTCCGGAGTGGTCGCTGGATCATCTTTCAGCCACTGGCTTATCTCATCACCAATGAAATCCTCAGAGTACCTGTCTTGGTAACGCTTCAGACGTTCTGCCGAAGCGTGAACAACAGCTGCCTCGAGGAGCTCCTGCCGTTTCCAGTCGTCCATGACATGCGGTCGCCCACAAAGTTCGCTCGCAATCCCGTCAAGGTGCTGGACGTCGATGCGGCTCCGCACCGATGGGTCGCTTGCACAAAGCCTATTCAATAGCTCTGAAAGAATAGTGCTCAGGCCGATGTTGTAGCAGACCACGAGAATTTTCGCGCTCTCATCTCGCTTCGCCTCATGAAACGCCCGATGAAGAAGAAGAACTGTTTTCCCGCTTCCAGAGGGCCCGGATACCCTGGCTGGTCCATTGAAGCGACGCGTCACGAACTCCCGGTGCTCCGGCGGGAGGAAGATCATCCAGGAGGCAATCTCTCCCCGAAGCAGCTTCTCCAGATCCTCGCCACTGATCGGAAACAAATCCTCTCCATCCTGTTCAGGCGTATTCGCACCGTGATCGGGCTGCCGCCGCTCGGGTTCTGCCGCAGCTGCAATGGCGATACCCGGGTGAACTGGCGCGGTACTCGCGACCGGCTTGTTTCGCGGCAAAAACTCACTGAAGGAAGCTGCTTTCCGTCCGGGAAACGGCTTAAGCCTTTCAGCTTCCCGATAAACCGGGTCGTGGGCTCCGACAAGTCGCAGGAGATAATCCGGATGGCGTTCTTCTGTCCAAATCATTCGGTAGTCATTGTTGATTCGGTAGGAATATACGCTCGATCCTCCCACTCGAAACCTAAGTTTTTCCTCCCGGAGTCGATCAATTTCTTCGGGAATTTTGTACACCTGCTTCCGTTTGCTCTTCTGAAGGCTATCCACATCTCTCAAAAACTTCGATGTGGCAAGGAGCTTAGCAGACATTTTCACCAGACCTCGTTTCCGGGGGAGATATCTCTCGAAAAGACTATACATCGGAGGCGAGTGCTGACGCATGTGAGGGAATTTCTGAAATTCGGCTGCCTTAATCGTCCCACTACAAAATTTCTCAGGTCCGCGCCAAACCTCGTCCCGAAGAATACGCCAGCAGCAGCAAAGAAAAGGCGGGGCCAAACATTCGCGCTCTCGCCCCGCGCTTTTACCGCGCTTTCGCGGGTGGCTTTTTCTGCTTGGGCCTGGGTGGTCTTTCCCTTTCGGGACCAAGCTCGCGGGAACTCTGCTGTTCCATCCAGTTCTCCAGCAGGGAGCGTTTGAAACGCCACCGATTGCCGAGCTTGAACGCTGGAATGAAGTTCTCTGACGCGTACTTGTAAAGACTATCCGGACTGATCCCTAGATAGTCTGCAGCGTTCCGGATGTCCATAACTTCTCTCACTTCCCGCTGGGGTGCAGGCGCCCCCGGGCCTGGTCCGCTGCTGGTAGCGCCCGGGCGAGATACTCCGCTCGCCGGCAGCATAATTTCTGACGCAACCCTGTTGGCCTTTACGCGACTGGAGCCTGGCATTGCTTGTTCGTCTCCGCACCTTGATTTGAAATGCCTGGAGTTCGGTTATAGGCTGCTTCCCTGCTGAATTCAACAGGCTTTTTCGGCTTTTAGAGGACGCCAGGCGAATTTGGGGCTCGGGCTGGGTGTTTTTGTGGATCGAGATACCAGATCATGTATTCGGAACGTCCGCAAATCCAACAGCTTGGGTGTACACGCGGAGATTCCCTTCGGACCGGAGAATCCCCTGAACGGAAAATGGCCAGCATGTGCTGGCCATTGTTTCTGCGGGACGGTGGTGGTGGACAGCCGGCTATTTCTTGAGGATCGGCTGCAATCCCCGGCCCAGGGCCAGCAGCTCGTCGCCCACGGTTTTATTTTTCGCAATCGCGTCCGCCAGCGGAATGTCAGTGATCTCCGTTCCGCGAAGCACCACCAGGCGCCCGAACTTCCCTTGATGGACAAGATCGATGGCAGCAGAGCCGTAGCGCGTGGCGAGCATCCGGTCAAAAGCTGTCGGAGTGCCGCCGCGCTGGGTGTGGCCCAGGTTCACCGCGCGGGTTTCAAAGCCGGTACGTTTTTCAATTTCATCCGCCACATACTGCCCAATGCCAGCCAGCCTTGCGTGACCGAACTCGTCAACCTTGTCGCCATGGGTCGCCAGACCGCCGCTCGCGGGCATCTTGGCGCCTTCGGCAACGACGATGATGCTGAAGTATTTCCCTCGCGCGTGGCGTTCCTTCACAATCGCGCAGACTTCGTCCAGATCGATCGGCTTCTCCGGCACCAGGATTGCGTCGGCCCCACCGGCGATCCCGCTGTAGAGCGCGATCCAGCCAGCGTCGCGACCCATTACTTCACACACGATCACGCGATTGTGCGCTTCGGCCGTAGAATGCAGCCGGTCGACAGCTTCGGTCGCGATGCTGACTGCCGTGTCAAACCCGAAGCAAACGTCCGTGCCGCTCAGGTCGTTGTCGATCGTCTTGGGCACGCCGACGCACTTCACGCCTTTTTGTACCAGCGCATTGGCCACGCCCTGCGTATCGTCGCCGCCAATCGTAATCATGGCGTCCAGCTTGTTGCGCTGTATGGTGGCGATGCACTGCTCGATGCCGCCTTCCTTTTTGCGGGCATTGGTGCGGGAGGTGCGCAGAATCGTGCCGCCCAGGTGAAGAATGCCGGAAACCGTGTCGATGGTCAGCGGCATCGTTTTGTCTTCCAGCACGCCGCGCCAGCCTTCCATAAAGCCGACGAACTCATCGCCATGATGGAAAATTCCTTTGCGCACCGCCGCCCGAATCACCGCGTTCAATCCGGGGCAATCCCCGCCACCTGTCAAAATGCCAACCCGCATGCTTTTCCTGTCTCCTTGAATTTTCTTTCTGTTTATTTTTGCAGTTGAATTTTCTTCACATCCAGCAGACCGTTTTCCAGGCGGCCCTTCACGTCGACACGCCAGTTTGCGTCCTTCTGGGTTGCCGCAATCCATTTGGTAATACTGTCGTTGCTGGCCGCATCCATCTTATAGACCTGCCCATCCGGAGTGACGACGGCATAGCCGCTGGCGATACAGTCCGGCATCTGCAGGCAGCGCTTGGTGTGCTCCCGCAGCAGCGTGGGAGTGTCCCCGGAACGATCCTTCCAGCAGGTCATGTCGATCAATGTGCCGTGGAGATGGACATTCTTCCCTGCCGCTTCTTTGGCATGCATCCAAGGCACGAGCAGCAGCAAGAAAGCCGCCGGCCATGTGAGCAGGCGCCAGCGCAATGCCCTGGTCATCCGATTGTTGTTGGCGCTCATTCTTTACTTATGATAATACCGGGCATTCCAATGCGGGAATGAATGAACGGAACTTCCTGCCTTTGTTCTTTTTTGTCTCGTCCCCGTCCGTATCATGGGGCATCAAACCGGCGGGAACTATCGAAACCATCCCATTTTGATATCATTGCTCGCTAAATGGCGGTAGCATGCGCAAGCTGATTTTGTTTCTGCTTTTTTCCGCGCTTTCAATCCCCATGGCATACGCGCAGCACTACGACATCGTGCTGCAAGGCGGACGCGTCATGGATCCTGAAACCGGTCTGGATGCCGTGCGCAATGTCGGCATCAACGCGGGAAAGATTGCGCGTATATCGCGGATGAAGTTGACAGGTCGCCAAATCATCTACGCCGGTGGGCTGGTAGTCGCCCCTGGATTTATTGACCTGCATCAGCACGCCCAGGACCTCGCGACTCAGCGGGTAAAGGCCCTGGATGGGGTGACCAGTGCGCTTGAGATGGAGATCGGAGCGCCGGATGTCGCGCAATTTTTGAGGGCGAAGGAAGGTCGCTCGCTGATCAATTACGGAACTTCGGCCAGCCAGGTTGCCGCGCGAGCTCTCGCGTTCGGAACGCCGCTGCCAGCGGGTGCAATTCTGCCAAAGATTGGACCAGCAACCAATGAGGCGGCCACGCCAGAACAGCTCCAGCGTATTCGAAAGCGACTAAACCACGAACTTGACGCTGGCGGCCTGGCCATCGGCATGGGTCTCGGGTACACACCGGGAGCGACAAGATTGGAGGTGCTCGATGACTTCCGCCTTGCCGCACAGCGGAAGGTGCCAGTCTATACCCATGTGCGCAGCAGCGGCCAAACCGAACCGGGTTCTGCCATCGAGTCTGTCAATGAGGTGATCGGAGCGGCTGCCATAACCGGCGCTTCGCTGCATATCGTGCACATAAACAGCACCTGCGCAGCCGATGCAGTGGAGTGCCTCTCAATGGTCGAAGGAGCGCGAGCCCGCGGCCTTGACGTGACTACCGAGGCATACCCCTACATCGCCGGGATGACCACGATCAATTCAGCGATTTTCAGCCCAGGCTGGCAGAAGCGGATGAACATCGGCTACGGTGACCTCATGATCCCAGAGACCGGAGAGCGTCTCAACAAGGAACGATTCGATGCATTGCATGCCTCCAGCGCAACGCAGTTTGTCGTGATCTTCAGCAGCAAGCAGGAGGTGCTTGATCAAGTGATTCCAAATCCGTTGGTGATGATCGCCAGCGACGGACTGGTAGGACACCCCAGAAACGCTGGAACCTATTCACGCGTCCTGGCCCAATATGTACGTGAAAAAAAGACGATCACCCTCATGGATGCGCTGCGAAAGATGAGTCTGATGCCAGCCGAGATGCTTGAGCGTTCAACCCCGGCGGCACGGCAGAAAGGCAGATTGCAGGAGGGAGCCGACGCGGACATCGTAGTGTTTGATCCGGCGACGATCCACGATCGCGCAACATTTCAGAAACCTATGGAGCCGAGTGTGGGTGTGCGCTATCTGCTGGTAGGGGGCACCCTGCTGGTCGATCAAGGCAGGATTGTGCCCAATGTATTCCCAGGCCAGGCTCTTATGGGACCGACCCACCAACCGGGAACGCAAGACTAAGACGTACTACCAAATGGAAGTCACTCCATCCGCTGCCGCTCTCGGCAATCCGGTTCATCGAACATTTCCTCTGCTTTGATAACGCTTATTGACGGAGCGGTTCGCCCGTCAAACTCACGCCTGCGGCAGCGGCTCCATGTAGACGAATTTTTGCGCCATCGCGGGCCAGTCGGCCAGAAGCCTTTCGGCTTTCAGACTCCCGGTCTTCTCGTGATGGGTGGATACGAGCCCATGCAGCTGCCGCTGCATCTCTTCCGTCATCTGGGAGTAGGGACACGGCTTCAGAAAACTCGGGTGATAATTCCCTCGCGTTAAAAAGCTGCCATCCTCATCCAGAACGAAGGCTGCGCCGCCGGTCATGCCAGCGCCGAAGTTGGTTCCCGCCGCGCCCAGGACGACCACAACTCCGCCGGTCATATACTCGCAGCCATGATCGCCGATCCCTTCCACAACGGCGGTCGCCCCGGAGTTTCGAACGGCGAACCGTTCACCCGCGCCGCCGGAGGCAAACAAGCTGCCTGCGGTTGCGCCGTAAAGCGCCACATTGCCCAGAAGAATATGATGTGCACTGTCTCGCGACGCCTGCCCTGTCGAACAAAGGACCAGTTCCCCACCGGAAAGCCCCTTGCCCACAAAGTCGTTCGCCTGCCCATCGAGCAGCAGATGCATTCCCGTAACGGCAAATGCGCCAAAGGACTGGCCGGCCGTGCCGCTGCAGTGCAGGTGGACCGCGCCACCCGGTGCTGCTTTGGTCTGGCCGAGCAGCGCCAGCTCTCCGGCGATGCGAGCGCCGAAGGAGCGGTCCCCATTATGGATTGCGGTGACCCCGGTGAAGGTAGTTCCCTGCTTGAACGCATTGATCGCCGGCTGCACCCAGGTTTCGTCCAGCGGGGCGTGGTCTTCCGGACGGTCATTGCGCTTGGCGACGCAGCACAGCGGGCCGCCTGACGCGCGCACCAGCAGCGGCGAGAGATCCAGATTCCCGTTGTCGCGCACTTGCTCCAGCAGATCCACGCGCCCAATCGCCGCATCGAGTGAAGGCAGACCGAATTCGGCCAGCAGGCCCTGCAGCTCCAGGGCGATCTGCTCAAAAAACCTGACGACGTGTTCCGGCTTGCCGCGAAATTTCGCGCGCAGCTCCGGCTTCTGGGTGGCAATCCCCGCCGGGCACGTATTCAGATGGCACTGCCGAGCCATATCACAGCCCAGCGCGACAAGCACTGACGTGCCAAACGCATACTCTTCCGCGCCTAGCAGCGCCGCGATCAAAACGTCGCGGGCCGTACACAGGCCGCCGTCCACGCGCACCCGGATGCGCCCACGCAGACCATTCCGCATCAGCACCTGTTGTGTTTCGGCCAGGCCAAGCTCCCAAGGATTGCCGGTGTGCTTGATGCTGGAGAGCGGCGATGCTCCGGTGCCTCCCGCGTGCCCCGCTATGGTGACGTAGTCCGCATACGCCTTCGCCACACCAGCGGCGACCGTTCCTACGCCGAGTTCCGAGACCAGCTTGACTCCGACGCGAGCGCGGGGATTTACCCGCTTCAGGTCATAAATAAGCTGGGCGAGATCTTCAATGCTGTAAATGTCGTGGTGCGGAGGCGGCGAGATCAGCGCCACTCCCGGCTGGGCATGTCGCAGGCGCGCGATCAGCGCCGTCACTTTGTGGCTCGGGAGCTGGCCGCCTTCGCCCGGCTTGGAGCCCTGCGCCACTTTGATTTCAAGCTCGTCCGCGTGCGCCAGATATTCAGCCGTCACACCGAAGCGGCCGGAGGCGACCTGTTTGATCTTGTTGTCGCGCCGCACTGCCGGTGCACCGGGCGCGGGTGCCGCATACGTCTCGGGATCCTCGCCACCCTCACCGGAGTTTGATCGCGCGCCCATGCTGTTCATGCCGAGCGTTATCGTCTGGTGCGCCTCCGGACTGAGGGAGCCGAGCGACATTGCGCTCGCAATGAAACGCGTGCTCAACTGCGAAGGCGATTCGACCTGGGAGGGCGCAAGCGCCGGCGCGGCAGCCCGAATTTCCAGTAGATCGCGTAAAGCCAGCGAACGGCGATCTCGAACCTCATGGGTGAAAACTGACCATGCGGCTGCAGACTCTGCCGTGGCGACAGCCGCGCCGCGAGACGACCCTGTAAAAATCTGCAGTGCTTTCACGGTAGGCGGCTGCCAGGCGTGCGATTCGGCATCTTTTCGATAGCGCACCCAACCCGGATCGGGAAGATCGGTGGGCGGAACGTTCTCTGGACTGCCCGCTGAGACAGCACGCACCATGCTTTCAATCCCTGCGAAGCCGATGCCGGACAGCGGCGATCCTGTGCCGGGGAAGCAGGTGTCGATCACTTCCCGGTCCAGTCCCAACGCGTCAAACAGCTGCGCGCCACGATAGCTGTCGAGCACGGAAATGCCCATCTTCGACATCACCTTCGCCAGACCTGCTTCAAACGCATGCAGCATCTGCGCCTCGCCCTGCTCCGGGTTCCCCTGCCGCGCGGTTTCCAGCGCCAGCCAGGGGCAAACCGCGCCCGCGCCAAAGCCAATCAGCACGGCGGCGTGGTGCAGATCGCGACAATCTCCGGCTTCCACAGCAAGCCCGGCGCGAGTTCGCAGCCCGGCGCGCACCAGGGCATGATGCACGGACCCAACAGCCATTGCCATAGGAATGGGCAGCCCGTCTCCTTCTGCGATTCTGTCTGTCAGCAACAAAATCCGCGCGCCGCCTTCGATGAGATGCTGCGCTTCCAGGCAGATGGAAGCGATCGCGTCACGCAGCGAACCGTCGGCCGGAAACTTGCATTCCACAGTCGCCAGCGGCAGGCGATCCCGCAACGGGTGCTGACGCTGACGCAGCGCCTCCATCTGCCCCAGAGAGAGAAACGGCGAGGTGAGCGAAAGCCCAGGGAGCCGGGCATGACGATTCAGAAGATCGGGCCAGGGGCCAAGACGAGTCCGCAAGGAAAAAACGCAGGATTCCCGCAGCGGATCGATCGGCGGATTGGTCACCTGCGCAAAACGCTGCCGAAAGTAGGCATAGAGGGGTCGAGGTGTGCTGGCCAAAGGCGCAATCGGTGTGTCGTCGCCCATGGACCAGATGGCGTCCTTGCCTTCCTGGGCCATGGACTGTAATACGATTTTCGTGTCCTCGCGGGTATAGCCGAAGCTGCGCTGCAACTGCTGCAATTTGTCCGCCGCCATCACAGGCTGCGGTTCAATGGCTTCCAAGACGAATTTTTCGAGCAGCTCGGAATAGTGCTCCGCGCGATCAAACAGAACGTGCAGCTCGGAGTCCGTGTACAACCGGTGTGCCTTGAGATCGACGACGATCATTTGCCCGGGGCCAACACGTCCGCTTTGCGTAATGTCTTCGGGCGCAAGATCGACCAAACCCGCTTCAGAACCCGCGACGACCAAGCCCTGCCGCGTCACAGCGTATCGGCAGGGCCGCAATCCATTGCGGTCCAGTGCGGCGCCAACCAGGGTGCCATCGGCGAAGGTCAACGCCGCCGGACCATCCCAGGGCTCGGTACAGTCCGCGTGATAGCGCAGGAACGCTGTTTGCATCTGCTGCATCGCAGGTGGCACCAGCATGCGCACCGCCTCGGCCAGAGTGCGTCCGGTGCGTGCCAGCAATTCAACCGTCTCGTCCAGACTTGTCGAGTCGGAACCATTCTCCGACAGGATTGGATAGTATTCCTGCGGCAACATAGAAAGACGGGCCGCCATGCGGGCCCGGTTTCCCCAAATGGTGTTGATCTCTCCGTTATGCGCGAGGGTCCGCAACGGCTGCGCCAGGTGCCACGAAGGCAGCACGTTCGTGGCATAGCGCTGATGGAACAGCGCAAAGGGCGACGTGAATTCGGAAGCGCGCAAATCCGGATAAAAGTCGGGGAGCAGGCGCCCGGCGCAAAGCGATTTGTAGACTATCGTTTCTGAGGAAAGAGAGCAGACGTAGGCTCCCGTCGCCGCGCGTTCAAATTGCTTGCGCACCAGATACAGCCGCCGTTCCAGGCTGCCCCGCGTCGTGTCACCCGCAACCGCGTTGACTTCTTGCGTTAGCAGCACCTGACGGATTTCCGGCAGTGTTTCAAGCGCGCTCGTGCCCAGTACACTGCGGTCCAGCGGCACATTTCTCCAGGCCAGAACGATGAGGTCTTCCGAGGCGGCCGCACGGTCGAATTCCGCGGCTGCCTGGTCCGCGGACTTCGGCGGCAGAAAGAACATTCCGACCGCGAGCGGCTGGTCCGCAGTCAGTTCCAGCCCTGCAGCATGGCACAAAAACGCACGGGGAATGGCGGTCAGAATACCCACACCATCGCTGCTCTTCCCATCCGCCGCTACGGCGCCGCGATGCTCAAGGCGGGAGAGAGCAGTCAAAGCGTCCTGAACGATCTGATGGCTTGGCTCCGCCCTCAGAGAGGCGACAAATCCGGTTCCGCAGGAGTCGTGTTCATAACGAGAGTCGTAAAGACCCATGGCGGTATTCTTTGAGGCTTCAAGAAAATTTGAGGACTTACTTTGTTTCATTTCCGGCCTCCCACCTGCGCTTCCCGCCGGGGCAGCGATTTGCTGGTGCGCTTCAATTCGATCGAGCATGGATTCGAGACTTCCACTTGACAACGTTGGTGTATATTTATACATTTGTATGTATTGTTATACATCTCTTTACCCGGGTAATGCAAGCGCCTCACCATGAAAACGGAACGTCATAACGCGATTCGGATGGTGCTGGGCGACGGCCCGGTGTTCAGCCAGGATGAGTTGCGAAAGAAGCTGCAATGCCGCGGTTTCGATGTGACGCAGGCGACCCTCTCGCGCGACATCCACGATCTGCGGCTGTTCAAAGGTCCCCAGGGATATGCTCTTCCGAATGGGGCATCTCCGGACGACGATCTGCCTTCGCTCGATGACGTCTTTGCGAACTTTGGGCTCACCGTGCGGCAGGCAATGAATCAGCTGGTTTTGCGAACAACTACGGGAAGTGCGCAGCCAGTGGCCGCCGCACTCGATCACGAACGCATCCCAGAGGTCCTGGGCACGATTGCCGGGGATGATACGGTCCTGATCATCTGTCAGGATCAAAAACATGCGAGCCGCTTGCGTCATCGGTTGGAAAACCTTCTGGAAGGATGATGAACCCGATCCATCAAACAGCCGTAGCCGGCGTGAGCGGCTACGCTGGAGCGGAACTCGCACGCCTGCTGCTGCATCATCCGCGGCTCGCCGGCTGCCCGCCTGTTTTCTTTGGACGGCCCGCTGGTCCCCATGAGGAAATCGGCAGTCGTGTTTCCTTGGCCGAGCTGCACCCGCAGCTCGCCGGAAGCATCGGTTCCACATCGAAGTGGGTGGAGCCCTTCCAATGGGATGCGCTGCGCGAAAAAAACGTCCGCCTGATTTTTCTGGCGACTCCCCATGAGCAGTCGCGGGCCTGGGTGCCGCGGCTGCTGGATCTCGGAATACGAGTCATCGATCTGAGCGGGGCGTGGAGATTGAAACAGTCAGCGAATCGCGAGGTGTACCGTCTGGACGACGCGGATCCCTCAGCCGCCGCGTCCATCCAGAACCAGGCAGTCTATGGCCTGCCAGAATTGCATCGGGAGCGGATTGCCGCCGCGCAGGTTGTTGCAAATCCCGGCTGCTATGCGACTTCAATCATTCTGGCGCTTGCGCCGCTGGTTGCGGACCATCGCGTCGATCTGGATCGCGGCATCACCTGCGATTCGAAGTCCGGCGTCTCCGGAGCGGGCAAGACCCCGACTGCCAAAACGCACTTCATGCATGCGGCGGATAACCTCTCGGCTTACTCCCCGTTCAATCATCGCCACACGGGGGAATTGCTGGAGCAACTTGGGTTGGACAACAGCAACATTATTTTCACTCCGCACCTGCTGCCCATCCCTCGCGGGATCCTGTCCACTATTTATCTGACGCTGCGAGAACCGGCAGAGCCACGCGCAATTGAAGATTGTTTCCGGCGCTTTTATTCCAGCTCGCCGATGGTTCGATGGTTCGGCGCCAATCTGCCTGCCATCCAATACTCAGTGCGCACGAATTATTGCGATCTGGGATTTGCGCTGGCTCCAGACAGACGGCGTCTCATTGTGGTGTCGTGTCTGGACAATCTGCTGAAGGGCGCTGCGGGCCAGGCAGTGCAGAACATGAATTTGCTTTTTGGCTGGCCAGAGCAGGAAGGACTCACATGAAATTCGTCATCAAACTTGGTGGAGTGACCCTGGAGAATCCAGCAACGCTGCTCGGCTGCACGCAAGCCATCGTGGATCTGGTCCGCGACGGACATCAGGTTGCCGTCGTTCATGGTGGAGGCGTCGCACTCACGCGGACATTGTCGCAGCTTGGCAAAGACAGCTCGTTCGTCGCGGGTCTGCGCATTACGGATGCGGAAACCAGGGATGCCGCGCTGATGGTCCTGGCGGGCCGGGTGAACAAGCAATTGGTTGCCGCCATCGGACAGCATGGTCAAGCGGCCGTTGGACTGTCCGGCGGGGACGGACTTCTGTTTCGCGCGCGCAAAAAGCGCACTGCGCCTGATTTGGGTTTCGTAGGAGAGATCGCCTCCGCCGACCCTCGCTGGCTGCTCGCGGTTTGGGAGATGGGGGCGGTGCCGGTAATTTCCAGCATGGCTCTCGGCTTTGACGGCCAATACTACAACGTGAACGCGGATGAGATGGCTGCAGCCTGTTCGACGGCCTGTCACGCCGATGTTCTGGTTTTTCTGACAGATGTTCCGGGAGTACTCGGGGCCGACGGCCAGGTGATGCGCTGGCTCACTCTGAAGCAGATTCCGGAATTGACGCGCACCGCTGTCGTCAGCGGCGGAATGCTGCCAAAACTCAGCGCCTGCCGCGAAGCTCTGCTGGGCGGAGTTCGCCGGGTCCGGATCTTGCCCGCTGAAGCAGCCGCTCTGCTTCCCGATATTTGTTCCGCACGCACTCCGCACGGTACTGAGGTGATGGTGGCATGAAGCTCGAAGAAATACGCAGCGCCGAAGCAGAATTGCTTATTGGGACCTACGATCGAACTCCCCTGGCGTTCGTTGGCGGCCAGGGAATGCACCTTTTCGATGAAAACGGCACAGCGTATCTGGATATGCTGAGCGGAATCGGAGTGTGCGCCCTTGGCTATAACCATCCGGCAATCCAGGCGGCCATTGACGCACAGAGCCGAAAGCTGCTGCACATCTCCAACCTTTTTTTCCATGAAGGACAGGCGGAGCTTGCCGCCAGATTGACGGAAATCACCGGCCTGGATCGCGCCTTCTTCTGCAACAGCGGAACGGAGGCATGGGAAGCCGCTCTCAAGCTTGCGCGCTCCTATGCGGCGCTTCGCCGGTCCGAGGGGCGCGATCTTGGCACAAAAATCCTGGCCCTGGAACACAGCTTCCACGGCCGCACCATGGGTTCCGTTTCGACTACCCATAAGCCGAAATACCGCGAACCTTTTCAGCCATTGCTTCCCGGCGTAGAGTTCGTGCGTTTTGACGATATTGCCGATCTGGAATCGAAGTTTTCGAGCGAGGTGTGCGCTGTTTGCCTGGAGCCGGTGCAGGGCGAAGGCGGCATACGTCCCGTGTCACGAGAGTTTTTTGCCGCTGCGCGGAGGCTCACGTCTCAAACTGGATCGCTGTTGATCGCGGATGAAATTCAGAGCGGCATGGGACGCACCGGCGAGTGGTGCGCTTACCAGCACTACGGCATTCTGCCGGATGTCACCACATTGGCCAAGCCGCTCGGCGGCGGCATTCCTATTGCTGCCGTACTCTGCACCAGCGAGGCGGCGCGTGCCTTTTCACCGGGCATGCACGGCACCACCTTCGGCGGGGGGCCGCTAGCCTGTGCGGTCGCGATTGCTGTGATCGACACACTGCGCAATGAGAAAATGCTGGCCCACATCAAGGAAACCGGCAGCTACTTTGTGGACCAGCTAATGCGTTTGGCTGGGCGCCACGACGAAATTGCGGAGGTGCGTGGCATGGGACTGATGCTGGGCCTGGACTTTTCGCATGCTGAAATCGCCAAGCACGTAGCCAACCAGATGCTGGAGCGGCGCATTCTCCTCAATCGAACCAGCGAAACAGTATTGCGCTTCCTGCCGCCGTACGTCATTGAACGTGAACATATCGACCAGACCATCCAGGCACTGGATGAGGTCCTAAGCGACTCCGCGCCCGTAGCAGGCTCGCTCGTACCAGGACAAGGAGCCCGGGCATGACGACAAAACATTACCCACTGAAATCTCCCAAAGGAAGCGGTGAGTCCTCTTCTCCATCCATTTCAACTTTGCTGCCTTCGGCCCCCGCCAACCCGCTGGCACGGCGCGATCTTTGCTCCATCACGGATTTGAGCCCGTCCGACATACGTCTGATCCTGGACGTGGCGCATGACGTGAAGGCGCAGCCGCAGAGATATCGTCATGCTCTCGACGCGAAGCAGCTCACCATGTTTTTTGAGAAAGAATCTTTACGGACCAGGCTTACCTTCGAAGCGGGGATCAACACCCTAGGCGGGTCGGCGATCTTTATCGATCAAACCGCCTCACGGCTGGGCGAGCGGGAAACTCTGGCCGATGTGGCGCACAACCTGGAGCGCTGGGTTGACGTGATTGTGCTGCGCACCTACGCGCACGAGACGATCACCGGGATGGCCCGGTTCGCCAATGTACCGGTGGTGAACGCACTGAGCGATCTCGAACATCCTTGTCAGGCACTCACCGACATCTTCACGCTGGAGGAACATTTCGGCGATCTTCGCGGCCTGCAAATCGCGTATGTGGGCGATGGAAACAATGTCGCGCGTTCCCTGCTGCTGGCCGCCGTCGGGATGGGGGCACACATCAGCCTTGCGTCGCCGGTAGGGTACGGTATCGACGCGAATTTTCTGGCTGCGGCGCAAGCCATTGCGGAAAGCTCCGGCAGCGCGGTCCGCAGTGTTGTCGATCCACGCGAAGGTGTCCAGGGTGCGGACGCGGTTTACACCGATGCCTGGACCAGCATGGGCCAGGAGCAGGAAACCACGATCCGGCAAAGGATCTTTCAGCCATACCAGGTCGACTCTGATCTGATGGCGCTCGCCGCGCCTCATGCCGTCTTCATGCATTGCCTTCCCGCGCATCGAGGAGAAGAGGTTACCAATGAGGTGATCGACAGCGCGCAATCCATCGTGTTCGATCAGGCGGAAAACCGCCTGCACGTACAGAAAGCGATTCTGCTTTTGCTGCTCGATGCCGCACATCTACAGGGAAACGGCTCCGGGCCGGACGAAGCAAAATACCGCCGGGGGATCGTTCGCAAGCGGTCCCCCATTCCAAAGTATTGAACGTAACTTAAGGAGTTTTCATGGCAAAAAAGGTAGTTCTGGCCTATTCCGGCGGGCTCGACACATCGATCATCATTCCCTGGCTGAATGAAAACTATGGAATGGACGTGATTGCGATGATTGCCGATGTCGGCCAGGGTGAAGATCTGGATGCAGTCGTGGCGAAAGCCTATGCCACAGGCGCGAAAAAGGCGGTGGTGCGGGACCTGCGCCAGGAATTCCTTACAGAATACGTATTCCCCACAGTACGTGCGGGCGCGGTCTATGAGGACAAGTATCTGCTGGGTACGTCCATGGCAAGACCGGTCATCGCAAAACATCAGGTAGAGGTTGCGCTTGCCGAAGGGGCGGAGGCGGTGGCGCACGGATGCACCGGGAAGGGCAACGATCAGGTCCGCTTTGAGCATGCCTATCAGGCGCTCGCGCCGGAACTGGCGATCATCGCGCCATGGCGCGAATGGGAGCTCAAATCGCGGGAAGATTGTCTCGATTACGCGGAGGCGCACGGAATTCCCGTGGAGGCCAGCCGCCAAAAAATTCATTCCCGCGACCGCAATCTGTGGCACATCAGCCATGAAGGCGGGGAACTTGAGGACGCGGCGAATGCTCCGCTCGAAAGCACGTGGACTTGGACGCGGTCGCCGCAGCAGGCGCCGGACCACACGGAAGTGGTGGAGATCGGCTTTGAAAAAGGCACGCCCGTTTCTGTGAATGGGATGCGTCTGGAACCGGTCCAGCTCGTTGAATTGCTGAACGAAGTGGCCGCTCGTAACGCTGTGGGCCGCATCGACCTGGTGGAGAATCGTTTTGTAGGCATCAAAAGCCGCGGCATCTATGAAACGCCCGGAGGCACGTTGATCCTGACCGCGCACCGCGAACTGGAGGCCATCACCCTGGAGCGCGAAGTAAAGCACTACAAGCAACAGGTGGCGCTGAAATATGCGGAGCTGGTTTATTACGGATTGTGGTTTACACCGTTGCGGCAGGCGCTCGACGCCTTCGTTCACACAACCCAGCAAAGCGTGACCGGAACGGTCCGGCTGGCCCTTTACAAAGGCAACGTCAGCATCGCCGGGCGCAAGAGCGATTTGGCGCTTTACTCGCCGGAACTGTCGTCCTTCACCATGGGCGAGAGCTACGACCAAAAAGACGCCGCGGGATTCATTCGGATTCTCGGATTGCCTGCGCGAACCCTTTTCCACCTGGAAAACAAGCAGCGGGAGAAAGTGCGTTGAAGATGTGGGCCGGAAGGTTCCGAGAACCGCTCGATCCCGAGTTCGAGGGGTGGCAGCGGTCCCTGCGCTACGACTGGCGGCTGTTTCCCTATGAAGTTGCCGCCAGTAAAGCGCACGCTCGCGCGCTCGCGCAGTTAGGTGTATTGAATCCGGAAGAACTCGGGTCCATCTGCGACGGGCTGGACGGGCTTCTGGCGCAGTTTGCATCCGCTTCGCCAGGACGGAACCATCCCGCGGCCGATCACCCGGAGGCGGAGGACGTACATCACTTCGCTGAACTTGAGCTCAGGAAGCGGATCGGAACCACGGCGCTCAAACTGCACACCGGCCGCAGCCGCAACGAACAAATCGCGACCGATCTCCGGCTGTACGTGAGGAATGCCATCACCCAGGTTCGCTCCAGGCTTGAGCTTTGGCGTGAGGCGTTTCTGGCCAAGGCGGAAGCAGCCGGGCACGCGACCATGCCAGCGTACACGCACCTGCAGCGCGCGGAGCCCGTGCTGGTGGCGCACTGGCTGCTTGCCTACGTCTCCATGCTGCAGCGGGACGATACGCGTCTCGCGGACTGTGCGGCGCGCGCGAACTTCTGCCCGCTTGGCTCCGGTGCTGTCGCGGGCGCGACCTTGCCGCTCGATCGTGGCTTGATGGCTCAGGAGCTGGGGTTTACCGCTCCGACGGCAAACAGCATGGACGCAACGAGCGATCGTGACTTTGTGCTGGAGTTTTTGCAGGCACTCGCGCAAATCGCGTTGCATATCAGCAGGTTTGCGGAAGAAATCACGCTTTACGCCACCGCAGAGTTTGGATTCATCGAGTTGCCCGAGGCTTATTCGACGGGTTCCAGCGCGATGCCTCAGAAAAAAAATCCCGATTTCACGGAACTTGCACGCGCCAAAGCGGGCCGGATCGTAGCTGCCTCCCATGCTTTGGAACTGCAGTTGAAAGGTTTACCGCTCGCCTACAACAAAGACATGCAGGAAAGCCAGGAGGCGCTGTTTTCCGCAGCGGAAGAAATGCAGTTGCTGCTTGCGCTCCTTCCCCGGTTCACCATGACTTTGCAGTTCCGCACCGACCAGATGCGGGCGGCGTGCGGCAGCGGCTTTCTCAACGCAATGGCGGCCGCCACCTATCTGGTCCATCGAGGCGTGCCCTTTCGCACCGCGCATGAGGTGATCGGAAATGCAGTTCGGCATTGTCTGAATAAAGGATGCGAACTGGACGCGCTGGCGCTCGATGAGTTGCGCCAGTTCAGTCCCGCGTTCGGACCGGATTTTTTCGCGGCCATTACGCTTGAGGCTACGCTCGATTGCCACGATGTTCCGGGCGGCACCGCGCCGAACCGGGTAGACGAACAGTTGCGTTCGCACCGGAACACGGGCGCGACAACTGGAAATCCGCAGCAGCAGGAGGCAGGAATTGCTCGTCCGTAAAGCACGGCTTCCTGACGCCGACAGCATTCACGCGCTGATTCGCAGCCTGTCCTTCGATGGAACATTGCTGCCGCGCACCTTTGCCGAAATCTGTGAGAACGTCCGCGACTTTACAGTTGTGGAAAATGACAGAGGAGAGTTTGCCGGCTGTGGCGCGCTGCATCTCTATGGCCCGCACCTGGCGGAAATACGCTCCATTGCCGTTACACCAAGAGCGCGCAAGCAGGGTGCCGGAAGCGCCATTGTTCAAGCTCTGCTTGCAGAGGCCGACACTCACAGCGTAAGTTGCGTTTGCCTGTTCACCCGTCTGCCAGACTTTTTCCGCCAGCTTGGGTTCGCTCAGGTCGATCGCACCGCCCTGCCCGACAAGATCTATAAAGATTGTGCGAACTGTCCGCGCATCCACGCCTGTGATGAGATTGCGATGGCTCGCGGCGTTTTGCCCGACATAGCCGTTCTGGGACCTGCACAGGTGGAAGAGCGCCTGATCCCATTGCAACTGTAATGCGCCGGTTCGACCATTCACCACGCGTGGCAAAAACCGTCTCGCTCCGCCACTTCCACGTCTGTTTGGAACAGAGCGCTCAATCGCTCGCGCGTCAACATGTCACGCTTTGGCCCGTCTGCGAGAATACGGCCGCTACCCATCAGCACCACTCGATCCATCTCCGGGAGAATGTCGGCAAGATGATGCGTAATGAGGAGAATGCCAACGCCCTGTCCGGCAAGCCGTCGCAGCGTGCGCCGCAGCTCCGCTTGCGCAGCCAGGTCCAATCCATTGCTCGGCTCATCGAGCAGAAGCACCTGAGGGGCATGCACCAGAGCGCGTCCGATCATGATCCGGCGGCTTTCTCCCGAGGACATTTCCCTGAGCGGCTTGTCACGCAGGTGGAGAGCCTCCAGCCGGCTGAGGATCTCTTCGGCGCGGCCGGCCATTTCCGGCGTAACGTGCTGGTGCGGCCACAAGGTGGAGCTGGAGAAGAAACCCGAGAGAACCGCATCGCGGCCGCTGGTGCGAGGCGTTTGCTCGCCCGGAAAACCCGCCGAGACAATACCCAGATGCTTGCGCAGTTCGCCGGTATCCCATCGTTCACGCCCAAAGATGCGGAGGCGCGAGCCTTCTCGCTGGATGGGGTAGCGCTGGCATGTAATGGTCTGCAGCAGGGTGGACTTTCCGCATCCATTGGGTCCAAGAATAGCGAGGTGCTCCTGCGCGCCAACACGCAGCGACACATCATGGAGAACGGTAACCTCGCCCCTCGCAACGAAGACGTGCTGCATCTCAACAAATGTTTCCCCGTCCGGACCGTTGGGCGCCATCAACACAGAGTTCATGCAGAAGAGGATAAAGGAAATGCAGCCAGAACAATCTCCCCCGCTTTCGATTTCCGCAGTTCCCGCAGGATTCCGCTACGCCGCTGTACGTGCCGGCATCAAGCCCAGCGGAAAGCCGGATTTCGCCTGCGCACTGGCTGTGGAGGGAAGCACAGCCGCCGCGATGTTCACGAGCAATCGGCTGGTTGCCGCGCCGGTGATCGTCGGACGTGATCACCTGCGGACGAGCGGCGGCAGCGTCCGGTTTGTTGCGGTCAACGCCGGGAACGCCAACTGCGCGACCGGACCGGCGGGCGTGGATGCCTGCCGGAGCGTCTGCGCGGTAGCAGCGGAACAGTTTGGCTGCATGGAGGAAGAAGTTTTTCCATCCTCCACTGGAATCATTGGCGTGCCATTGCCTGCTGAAAAATTGGTTCATGCTTTGGCGGCCATCTCCGCGGAAATGGGCAATACAACCGGCCACATCGAGCGATTCGCGGAAGCAATCCTTACCACCGACACGCGCGCTAAAATTGCTTCCGCGAAGCTGGCTTGCGAAGCTGGCGAGGTCAACATCCTGGGCATAGCCAAGGGAGCGGGAATGATCGCGCCGCAGTTGGTTCCCCATGCGACCATGCTGGTCTACCTGTTCACCGATGCGAAGATTCCCTCGCAAGACTTGCAGCGTTTTCTCCGTCAGGCCGTTGAACCGACCTTCAATTGCATTTCCATCGACGGAGATATGTCGACGAACGACACTGTGCTGCTCCTGGCCAGCGGGGCCAGCGGGATACAGCTTATGCCTCCAGACCAATCACCCTTTGCCGGTTCATTGAAAACCGTCTGCGCTTCGCTTGCACGGCAAATTGTGGAGGACGGTGAAGGCGTAGGCCACGTGGTCGAACTGACGATTGAAGGCGCAGCCACCGACGCGGACGCGAGCCGAATCGCGCGCAGTATTGCGCAATCGCCATTGGTCAAGACCGCTTTCGCTGGATGCGATCCGAACTGGGGACGAATTCTCGCCGCCGCGGGATATTCCGAGGCAGCATTCGATCCTGCGAAAACCTCGCTCTGGATCGGCGGCTTCCCCGTCTGCCGGGACGGCCAGATCGCGCCCGGCTTCGACAAGGAGCAGGTGCATCGAGCGATGCTGCAGCGCGAGGTTACAGTCCGCATGGCACTGGGTCTCGGCAATGGCCGCTGCCAATTCCTGACGTGCGATTTGACCGCCGAGTATGTCCGCGTCAATGCGGAATACTCAACGTAGACCAGCAGGACGGGAGAGATATCGCGGAAGTGGGACGCAGGTGGTGCGGAGGGCATTGAAACCTGCGAAATCTGTTCGTCACCAGCATAAGCACTGCTGGATACAAAGATTTTGCACAAAAACGATGGCAGGTCCGCCGTCTGGCCAGGGCAGATGGAATGGGCCCATCGAACCCGGTTTCCGGGGCGAGATTCCCTGAATCGCTGCGATACAATGAGCTTGCGAGGATTAGAGCAGAGATGGCAACCAAGGTGAAGGAACCGATGGCCGCTGCGGCGGCAAACGGCACAAAGCAGAAGGCAAACGGCAGCAGTTCCAGCAGTTCCTCCAGCGCTCCACTTATAAGCAACGATAAGCTTAAGCAGCTTTACCAGACAATGCTGCAATGCCGGCTTCTTGAAGAGCGGGCGCGCATTCTGAAGAAGCAGGCCCGGTTCAAGGGCAACTATTATGCGGCGGTCGGGCAGGAAGCCACGGCAGTGGGCGTGGCGATCGATCTCCGCCCGGAAGACACCATCGCGCCCAGTCACCGCGACTTTATCACAGGCCTGATTAAAGGCGTGCCCCTGGAAGCCATGTTCAGCCAACTCTATGGCCGAACCACCAGCCCCGATCGGGGCCGTTCTGCACCCGCGCACGCCGGCTACGCTCCGCTCAACATCATTACTCCCGCTTCCACCATCGCCGCTCAACTGAACATCGGCACCGGAGTGGCACTCGCAAACCAGTTGACGAAGAAAGACGATGTGGTCGTTGCGTTTTCCGGAGAAGGTTCAACATCTCTCGGTTTTTGGCATGAGGCATTGAATTTCGCAGGCGTACGCAATCTGCCTATCGTCTATGTATGTCAAAACAATCTTTGGGCGGAGTCGGTTTCGGTCAAGCTGCAGACCAAGGTGGAAGACATCAGCATCAAGGCCGCAGCCTATGGCTTTCCAGGAATTACCGTCGATGGAAATGATGTGGTTGCAGTGTATCGCGTAGCGCAGGAGGCCATCGAGCGCGCTCGCCACGGCGGGGGGCCCACGCTGATTGAGGCCAAAACGTATCGGTGGTACGGCCATTCCGAGATCGATCC
Organism: Acidobacteriaceae bacterium; assembly: GCA_027323885.1. GTDB lineage: Bacteria > Acidobacteriota > Terriglobia > Terriglobales > Acidobacteriaceae > JAKAAZ01. The sequence goes on along the minus strand of DAHVZT010000118.1, from coordinate 46,377 downwards.
GGCAAAATACCGCACAGCCGAAGAAGTCGAAGAGTGGAAGGCGAAGGACCCCATTGCCGCGATGGAAAGATACCTGGGCGATAAAAACCTTTTCTCTTCCGCCTGGAAGCAGCAGATCACCGATGAGTTCAACAAGAAGCTGGATGCCGCCGTCGAGTTCGCGGAAAAGTCGCCCCAACCCGAGCCCATCGATTGCCTGGATCACCTCTACTCTTTCGATATCCGCGATCGCGAATTAAACCGCAAAATCTATTCCCCAAAGTTCTAACAATTCAATTTTTCGAGACGATAAAGTTATGTCGGTGAGTTATCTGGATGCAATCAATAGTGCGCTTGCTGAGGAAATGCGGCGCGATCCCAATGTGTTCATCATCGGCGAAGATGTCGGCGTGATGGGCGGTGCGTTCGGGGCCACAAAAGGACTGTTTGACGAGTTTGGCGGCGACCGTGTCATCGATTCGCCATTGGCCGAAGGAATTATCCTGAGCGCCTCCATCGGGGCGGCAATGGCTGGTATGCGTCCAGTGCCGGAAATTCAGTTTGTCGACTTTATTACTCCCGCCATGGATGCCATCACGCAACAGGCGGCGAAGCTCCGGTATCGCTCCGCGGGCACGCAGACCTGTCCTTTGACTCTGCGCGTCTGCTACGGTGGCGGAACGGGCGGAGGCCTTTACCACAGCCAGACGAACACCACCTGGTTCGCCCATGAGCCAGGCTTGATCGTCGTAGCGCCAGCGACTGCGAGCGACGCAAAAGGAATGCTGAAGGCCAGCATCCGCCAGGATGATCCGGTGCTGTATTTTGAACACAAGAAGCTGTACCGCTGGCCGGCAGCCAAAGAAGACGTGCCCGAAGATCCTGATTTCCTCGCCGACCTGTTCCATTGCGCCATCCGGCGTCCGGGAAAAGATGCCACAATTGTCACCTACGGCTTCATGTTGCAGCTTGCGCTCCAGGCCGCCGAACAGGTCGCCGAACAAAACGGCGCGAGCGTGGAGGTCATCGATCTTCGTGTATTGAACCCGCTCGATCATGACACGATTTTGGAATCGGTCTCCCGGACTGGCCGTTTGTGTATCGTCCAGGAGGACCACCGGACCCTCGGCATTGGCTCGGAAATATCGGCGACAGTCGCGGAGCAGGCATTCGATTGCCTGGACGCTCCTATCGTCCGGGTCTCGGCGCCGGACGTTCCCGCCATTCCCGCCGCCGAACCGCTGGAGCAGTTCTATATGCCCAACGTGGCTGGGGTGGTGAGCGCGATAAACCGGATACTTCAGTACTAGAAGCTGACTGCTCGTAATTCACCAGGAAAACGAAGGTAGAGGATCAGGCTCCTTCAGACCCCACACGCCGTTCCGGGAAACTTACCAGGCGAGGACCGTCTCCGAGTTGAAAGATAAAACCGTCACCCGCCGCGATTTGATACGACGTGCTGGAGCCTCCGCAGCCGCCGGGCTGGCGATGGGCCTGCCGGGAATGGCGATGGGACTGCCAAGTCCGGCACAAACCCAAAAGCCGTCCACTCCACCGGTGGAAGAGAAGACGCCTACTCCGGAAAGCGTAATCGCGAAAAAATATCCTCATCCGCCGGGGGAATTCATCAACCGGCCGATGACGCAGATCTCCAACGTGGTGGATTTGCTCCTCGACGATATGGAGGGCCGCGGTGTTGCCTATTTCTATGAGCAGGCGCATCCGCAAACGGGGCTGGTGCGCGATCATGCGCCTGCCGTCGGGCGTTCCGACAGCCGGGTCGCGAGCATCGCGGCAACTGGCTTTGGATTGAGCTCCTTATGCGTCGCCGCTCGCCGCAACTATCTGCCCCCGTCCGAGTGCGAGCAGCGCGTGGAAACCACGCTGGCATTCCTGCTGGAACAATGTCCGCACATACACGGTTTTCTGTACCACTTCCTCGACATAGAAAGCGGCGAGCGGCTGTTCGGATCGGAGCTTTCTTCCATCGACACTTCCCTGCTCCTTTGCGGCATTCTGACCTGCCGTCAATATTTCGCGGGCAATCTGCGAATCCATGCATTGGCCACCACTCTGTACGAGCGCATCGATTGGCATTGGATGTTGAACGGCAGCGACACTCTCGCCATGGGCTGGACACCGGAGGCGGGTTTCATCAAATACCGGTGGGATGTCTACGCAGAGATGCTGACGATGCTCCTGCTGGCGATCGGAGCACCGCGCAACGCAATTCCGCCCACGGCCTGGAATGCGGTGCATCGTCCCATCGTCGAGTTCGGTGGGATCGAGTACATCAGCGGTATTGCGCCCCTTTTCATTCACCAATACGCCCACGCATGGTGCGACTTCCGGAACTTGCGCGACTCGCACGCCAATTACTTCGTCAACTCCATTGCGGCGACCCGTGCTCACCAGCTGTTTTGCCTTACTCTAGGGCGAAAGTTTCCCTGGATTGATCAGAATCTCTGGGGTATCACCGCATCTGAGGCTCCGACCGGCTACCGCGTCTGGGGCGGGCCGCCGGAATTCGGCGGCATCGATGGAACCATCGTTCCATGCGCCACTGGCGGCTCTCTGGTCTTTCTACCCGCCGAATGTGCGCATGTGCTCTTGTCCATTCGCCAGAAATATGGCGAAAAGGCGTGGACGCGTTATGGTTTCGTCGACGCGTTCCAACCGCAAACCAACTGGTTTGCCGAGGATCAACTGGGAATCGATCTTGGCATTACGGTGTTGATGGCCGAGAACCTGCGCACCGGCTTTTTGTGGAATTATTTTATGCGCAACAACGAAGTTCCCAACGCGATGCAGATGGTTGGCTTCCGTCCTGATACGGACGTCTCCGAAGCACTCTGACAGATCACAAATCCGGCGCCGATTCAGTTCCCGTGGACGCCAGAGATCCAGGCAGCCGGCAGTTGGCCGAGCGCGTCCCCGGCCGAGAGGCGAAGCCGTCCGTTGTACTCTTGCAGCGACACGGAGCTGCCCGTAATCAGATTCTCAAAGCTCACCTTCTGCCAAGCCGATTCTTTCGGCATTTCCACGAACGTGTTGTGAAGCGCGGCCGGTAATTTCTCCAGAGAGTCCGGCGTATCGAGCAAAGAGGCGAACCAGCGCGCGGCGATCGTCATCAGGAATTTCCCGTTATGCTCCCGGATAAATGCAATCACATGTTGGGCTGCTGGTCCTTGCACCTCCAGCGGTTCATAGGCGCCGCGCGTCAGCAGGTCGGTTTCACGCTGACGAAAGCGCAACCCGGCAGCGACGTACAACATCTTCAGGTCGCCCGACCACCAGTTTTCGCGCAGCTCTGCGATGGCGCGTTCGCGGTCCGGGCTGCTGATCTCAGGAGCAAGGATTTTCTTGAGCAGCATCTGCAAGCGGGCCTTGCGCGTGGCGTAATCCACCTTCCGCCGGTTATCGGGATCCACCAGGTTCAGGTCCCACAATTCGCCGCCCTGATAAGTATCCACCACACCAGGGCTCATCAGTTTCAGCGCAATCTGGGAGACAGATTCCCAGGCCGCGAATGCGGCGAGCTTTTCCGCAAATGGAACGAACGCAGGAAGAAAAGCCTCTGCGCACATGCCCCGCAAGGTTTGCTCCACAAACTTTTCTACTGCGGCATCGTACTCGTTGGAAGGATTGATCCAGCTGGTGTGGACTTTGGCCTCCTTCAGGGCTTTGTTCATAAAGCTTTTCATGCGCGAAACCAGATCATCGTCAACCTGGGTCTGCTTCGGAGGCCACATGCCAAGCAGATTCTGGTAGTACAAATATTCGTCCGCGCGATCCGGCGCTGCCTGGCCGTTTACGGTGGATTTGGCCCGCTCGTTGGCATGCGTCCACTGAAGCAGGTGAGCGCGCCATTCATCCGGCAATTCAGTCAGCACATGCATACGAATTCGCGCGTCTTCCCCATGCTTGGTGTCGTGCGTGGAGGTGGTCAGCATGGCATCTGGCCATCGCTGCATGCGGTGCATGTTGGCGTCGTGAAACTCCTGCGGAGTTGTGCTCGTGCGCCCGCTCCCGCTGCCTACTTCATTCACCGACGCCAAAGGACTATGCCGATAAAACACGGTGTCTTCCACGCCTTTGGCCTGCACCGGGCTGGTGTACTGCTGAAATTTCATTGCGAAGCGGAGCCGTTGCGCGAACTGCTCTTCTCTTTCCTTGGGACGCCGCACCGGACAAATATGTTCGCGGATGAATTCGAAAATGCTGTAGTCCAGATTCGGATTTCTCCGGCGTGCCTGGCCAATTGCTTCGTTGACGGCCATCTCGTCCGTAGGACTGAATCCCTGATCCGAGATGTAGGTGCGGTAAACCGGAAAACACGCTACAACTTCTCGCAGCGCCTCCTGCAATCCGTCGAGCGTAAAGTCCCTGCTGCAGCGGTTTTGTTCAGATAGCCGATTCAGTTCATGGGCAAGAACATTCAGCTCACTTGCCATGGAGGTCGCCGTAATCAGCCTTTTCGCTGTGTAGATCACGTCCTGGTCCGGTTGCATCTGGCCACGAAACCGCCGGTAAATACGATCGATTTCCGGCAAATTCTTCTCTTCTACCCACAAGCCATTCAGCAGCACCAGGAACTCATATCCCGTCGTGCCATCGACCGGCCATTCCGCGTTCAGCCATTCCTGACGCGCAAGGATCTTCTCCACAACAATGTAAAGCGGGTGCTGCAGGTCTTTGGTCGCGTCCCTCAGTTGCAGCAGATACTGCAGCGGATTCAACAATCCATCGATATGGTCCAGCCGGACTCCATCGATCAGGCCTTTTTCCGCCAGCTCGAACAGCTTGACGTGCGCGGCCTGAAAAAGCGGCTGATATTCCATGCGCAAGCCGATCAAATCATTTACGTCGAAAAAACGTCTGTAGTTGATCTCCTGCATGGCGGTACGCCAATATGACAATCGATAGGGCTGTTTTTCCAACAGCACATGCAGATCGTTAAAGGAATCGGGGTTCCCCGGCTGGCCGTTGAATTCGGAGATGACTCGCCGCAGATGGCGGTCCAGCGCCGGGCTTTCCTGAATCACCTTCCGTAACCGGTTCATCGCTACCGTGGTTTCGCGTTCGCGATCGGCGCGTGCCTCTGGACCGCTCTGCTGATAGCCGGGGATGTGATCCAGATGGAAGAGAATGCTTTCGAATTCCTGGCGAATGGCTGGTGCAATCTCTTCATTGGCCGCTGACTCGCCCCATTTGTGCCGCAGCAACACCTGGATCTGACGCGGGTTCAGCGGCAGGTTGTAGTCGCCATACAGCAGGCAAATCTCTCCGTCCCTGTACTCAATGCGCAGATCGCCCGACTCCAGCGCTTCGCCATACTGTTTGCCCAGAATGGCCAGCAAAACTTTACCGTGAAGATTGGAATTGACCGGGTACCAGTCGATGTCGAAGTATTCCGATTGCGGAGAGGAGGGGCCATTGGCCAGCACATTGCGCCACCAATGGTTCCACTCCGGATGCGCGCTCATGTGGTTGGGCACAAAATCGATGATGATTCCCATTCCACAACGGTGGAGAGAGTCCACCAGAGACTTGAATTCTTTTTCCCCACCCAGTTCAGGGTTGATCAGTGAGAAATCGCAGGTGTCGTATCCACTCAAGCTGCCGGGGCGGGCTTGAAGAATGGGAGAAGCATAAATGTGGCTGATGCCAAGCTGGTGAAGATAGGGAACCAGAAGGTTAGCGTCGGAAAAGCGGAAGTCCTTGGTGAACTGGATGCGGTAGGTGGAGCTGATTCTTCGTAGCACACTCATTATCTCGGCGTTCCTGCAGATCGACGCAGCATCTCGTCCTTCATAGCCTCCGGAAACAACACCATTGCTCCTGCGCGTGCAAACCTGATCATCCCGGTCTCTTTCTCAAAACGAATCGCCTGGCCGTCCTCCGCGTACGTGCCGTCTTCACTGCTGAATCCAACTTCCATTCCGCCCCACCGTTCATCCCGCGCCTCGCACGGCCCCTCCAGCGCGATAACAGCCCACATTTCACCCTGCGGTAAATGCCAATGCAGAGTAATCAGGGAATTTCCGATCGCGTCGCAGGTGCGGAACTCCCCTTTACGGGTGAGCACCCCGCGTGTCTGCAACAGACGCTGGTACCAGCGCAGGCAGCCTAGGTGCGGCGAACTCTCGCGGGCGTTCCAGTCCAGTTTACTGCGAAGAAATGTCTGCTTGTCCTGCGGGTCGGGAATTTCGTCCGCACTCAGCTCATCGAATGCCTTGAATCCCTCGAACTCCTTGCGCCTGCCCTCGGTCACCTTTCGGCCCAGATCGTGATTGTGGTCCGTGAAAAACAGGAAAGGCTCGGATGCCGCCCATTCCTGTCCCATAAAGATAAGTGGAATCTCCGGTGCGAGCAGCAGCAGCGCGCTCGCGGCCAGATAAACCTCGCGCGGGGTGTCGGACGATAAGCGTTCCCCCAGTGCGCGGTTCCCCACCTGATCGTGGTTCTGGAGGTTGAAAACACGCGATTCGTAGCTTAGACCGTCCGGGCTGGTTCCCCGCGCCGTCTTCCAAAAGCTGCTATATTCCCCTGCGAAGAACCATCCATTCTGAACGGTTTTTGCAATGCTCGAAGCTTTACCGTCGAAGTCGCAGAAGTATCCATCGCAATCGCCCGCTGTGCGGCGCCGCATATGGTGATGAAAATCGTCTGACCAGACTGCGTCGAATCCATGTCCGCCCTGTTCCGCGGGAAGCACCATTTTTCGTTCGTTTCGCGCATCCTCCGCGACGAGATAAACTCGCCGGCCCGACCGTTCAGCTGCGGCATGTACACGTTGTGTAAGTTCCGTCAGAAAATGTGGGTTGCTGTCGTCCTGAATGGCATGGGTGGCGTCGACGCGCAGACAATCCATCTGGAAATCCAAGACCCAGTGCAATGCGCTCTCGATAAAGTAACTGCGAACACGTTCCGATCCCTCGCTATCGAAGTTGAGACCGTCTCCCCATGGACTGTGGTGCCTGCCACTATAAAACCGTGGCGCGAACGTGGAATGGTAGGCGCCATCCGGCCCGAGATGGTTATAGACAACGTCGAGACATACTCCGATGCCGCGTCCATGCGCCTCATCGACCAGCCTGCGCAGATCGTCCGGGGAACCATACGTGTGCGCCGGTGCATACAACGAAACACCGTCATATCCCCAGTTATGCTCGCCGGCAAAGTCGGCGATCGGCAAAAGCTCAATCACGTTGACGCCAAGTTGCCCCAGATAATCCAGCTTGCCGATAACAGCGTCGAAGGTCCCCTCCGGCGTGAAGGTCCCAACATGCAGTTCGTAAAATACGATCTCTCGCAGGTTGGGAGGACGGTAGCTTCGATTGGTCCAGCGATAGGTTCCGGGCGCAACAACTTCTGACGGCCCGTGCACGCCAAGCGGTTGACGGCGGGATGCGGGATCTGGAAAAGGACCTTTTCCATCGATGTTGAACCAGTAACGCGTACCCGCGCCCACGCCGGGAACTTGAACTTCGAACATCCCGCTCGGCTGCAGCGCCATCGGTAATGTGAGCGCCTTCGCGTCCCCGTCTTTCTCGAGAACGAGCTCAATCTTCGCGTCGGGACGGGCCCACAGCCGAAAGAGACAGCCGTCTTCCTTGAGAAGAGGACCAAATGTAGGAATCCACGCGCTGGCCGAGGGAGAAGCAGATGGTTGAGAAATAGTATTCACTTTCGTAGTTTTCTATCAAGATGGGATGCGGCGCTTATCAAGCCAAGATGTGTAAACGCCTGGGGAAAGTTGCCGAGTGCGGTTCCGGTTGGACTGATCTCTTCCGAGTAGAGGCCAAGGTGGTTTGCATACGTCAGCATCTTCTCGAAGATGAAACGAGCATCTTCCAGGCGCCCCGCACGCGCGAGGGCATCCACCAACCAGAAGGTACACATGCTGAAAGTACCCTCCGAACCCGCAAGACCGTCCCAGGCGCTGCTTCCGCCGTCCAGCTCATACCTGTACACAAGGCTGTCGGAAACCAGCTTCTCAATGGTGCGATCGATGGTGCTTAACATCCTCGGATCCGTCGGGGCGATAAAGAAGACAATCGGCATGAGCAAGTTGCCCGCGTCCAGCGCATGCGATTCGTAAGCCTGAACGAATGACTGCTGCTCGGCGTCCCAGCCGTTCTTCATGATGGATTCAAAGATTTCATTGCGAGCTTTTTCCATCCGCACGCGATCGATGGGCAAGCTTCTCGCTTCCGCAAGCCGCAGCCCCCTGTCGAGCGCGACCCAGCACTGCATTTTGGAATACACGAAATTCTGTCGCTTGCTGCGCACCTCCCACATACCGTCGTCAGGCTGGTTCCAGTTGTCGGCGACCCATTGCAGAACACCGCGAATGCGCTGCCAAATGTCGTAGGAAATTCCCGACACGTGCTTGTCGTAGAGGTAAATGGCGTCCATCATTTCGCCGTAAATGTCGAGCTGCAGCTGGTTGTACGCTGCATTCCCAATGCGGACCGGTCGCGAGTCTCTGTACCCGGAAAAATGGTCCAGCGTAATTTCAGTCAGGTCAGACTTCCCTTCCACGGAATACATCACGTTCAGCGGGTCGTCGGGCACGGGATGACCTGTCCTGGCGTTTACCTGAGGCGAATTCTCCTGGGCAGGCTTGTCCTCCGGCAACTGCTTGCCGGTGGCCAGCTTGTCTTCCCGATGCTCCCCGTTGGAAGGATCGCTCGTGGCTTGCTGAATCCGTTTCGCCAGCCACTCGATGAACGCGGTCGCTTCTTCAGTGAATCCCAACTGGATCAGCGTATATACGGTAAAGGAGGAATCCCGCACCCACGTATAGCGGTAATCCCAATTGCGCTCGCCGCCAATGGATTCCGGCAAGCTTGTGGTGGGAGCGGCCACAATTGCCCCCGTCGGGTGGTGCGTCAGCATCTTCAGTGTCAGCGCGGAACGAAGTACGTTCTCTCGCCAGCGGCCTTCGTATTTGCAGTGCGACAGCCACTCACGCCAGAAGACGAGCGTGTCGTCCATCATGGAACTGCCTTCCACGGGAGCTTGTTGACCTACATCCTCGGAAGCGGCCAGATAACGCAGCGAGAACTCTGCGGTCTGATTGGGCTCCAAGGTAAATTGCGCGACGGCGATACCATTTTGGATTTCCCACGGGCCCGGCCCAAGCAGCAGCATGCGCTCGCTGTCTGTCTCGAATGCGACTCCGCCATCGATCTCCCGAAGCGAGTGAGATGTCCGCGCATAGTTGAACGCAGGTGCGCACTCCAGCCGGAATCGCACCGCGCCCCGGACCGCCCTCGCGATGCGCACAATCTCGTGCGTCACGGAAGCGCTTTCTTTGGCACGGTCAGTGCGCACAGGCATAAAGTCGATCACTTCGCCTACGCCTTCCGCGCGCATAAACCGGGTCAGCAGGACGTTGGTTTCCGGCATATACATCTGCCGGTTGGTGCCAGACTCCGCTGGAGCGATGCGAAAATGTCCTCCCTTGTTTTCGTCCAGAATGGCGCCAAAAACGCTGGGAGAATCAAACTGGGGAAAGCAGCACCAGTCGATCGTTCCGTCCATTGCGACCAGAGCCACGGTATGCAGATCGCCAATAACGCCGCAGGATTCAATTGCTCGTTGTGTCATATATGGATATTTGGGACTCGGCCAACGGTCGTAACCGCCTCAGGCAAACAATCATGCACACCTCCCATCCAAGCAGTACGATTGAGGGAATCAATCCGAGTTCCGGACGCCAATACCCCGGGACCACCGTTGCTGCATGACGAAGTGTGCTTTGATGATTTCAGAAATTCTTTGTTCTTCATTTCAACCTATGTAAGATGCAGCTTCGGGCAAGAGTGAAAGAAACCACAACTCCCAAATCGTACGGCGACACCTGGCGAACGCGAATCAGCGCCATGCGCAATATTCCTCCCATCCTGCGGATGGTGTGGGATTGCGGACCAAAGACGGTAGTCTGGTCGATACTTTTGCGCCTCGCACTTGCAGGAGTGCCAGTCGCGATTCTCGCCGTTTCACGCTGGCTGATCAACGCAATCGTCGTCAGCCTTTCGAACCATACCGGACTGCCTGAGTATTTCTGGTGGGTCGTAGCACTGGAATTCGGTCTGGCGTCGCTCGCGGCCATCCTGAGCAGGGGCGTCGGGTTTTGCGACAGCCTGCTTGGGGATTTGTACCTGCAGCACATCAGCGTGCGCGTGATTGAACACGCATCGCAGCTTGACATTACCGCGTTCGAAAACCCCGACTACTACGATCGGCTCGAACGGGCAAAAGCTCAGGCAACCGACCGTATTGCGATGATCCAGATGATCGGAACATTGACCCAACAACTGTTGACCACGATTTCCCTCGCGCTCTACATCGCCAAATATTCACCCTGGCTGCTGCTGCTGCTGATCGCAGGCACCATTCCAGCGCTGCTTGGCGAAAGCCATTTCGCTTTTCTGGGCTATGCGAAGAATTTTATGCAAACGCCTCTGCGCCGCAAGATGGATTACCTGCGTGACGTTGGCGGCAGCAAAGAGGCGGCGAAAGAGCTCAAGCTTTTCGGATTGCGCGACTTCCTGATCGGCAGTTTCAGCAGCATGGCGGACACGATCTTCACTCAAAATGTCTCCCTGTCGAAACGCAAGCTTTTTGCTGGCGCCCTGCTCTCCCTGCTGGCCACCGCCGGGTATTACAGCGCCTACGCGCTCGTGCTGTGGGATACCATCCGCGGCAGGTTCCAGGTTGCCGTGCTGGTTGTACTGACGAACGCAATCCTGCAGGTAAGCGCGAACCTGCAACAGATTTTCGTCAATGCCTCGGGAGTGGCGGATCAAGCTCTGTTCCTGACAGACCTCCTCGGTTTTTTCGCCATGGAGCCAGCCGTTCGCACCAAGCCGGGAGCCATCATGATCCCACGGCCTATCCGGCGAGGTTTTGAGTTTCGCAACGTCTCCTTCGCCTATCCCGGAACGACGCGGCTGGTGTTAAAAAACTTCAATTTCCACCTGCATCCGGGCGAGCGGGTCGCGCTGATAGGCGAAAATGGTCAGGGTAAGACCACGATCGTGAAACTGATCACGCGCCTTTACGATCCGACGGAGGGCGAGATTCTGGTCGACGGCGTGGATTTGCGCGAGTACAACCTGGAAGATCTCTGCCACGAGACAGGAGTGATTTTCCAGGATTTCATGCGCTACGAAATGACCGCACGCGACAACATCGCAGTAGGACGAATCGAAGAGCGGGAGAACATCGAGCGAATTGCAGAGGCGGCGAAAATGAGCCTGGCGGATGAAGTGATCGCAAAACTACCGGAGCACATGCACCAGCAGCTTGGGCGCCGCTTTGAGGGAGGCGTCGATCTTTCGGGCGGCGAGTGGCAGCGAATGGCGCTCGCCCGGGCCTACTTGCGCGACGCGCAATTGCTCATTCTGGATGAGCCCACGTCCGCACTGGACCCCCGCAGCGAACTCGAAGTCTTCCAGCGCTTCGCGGAGCTCACAAGGGGCAAAATGGCGCTGCTGATCTCGCATCGTTTTTCAACCGTGAAGATGGCGGATCGTATCGTGGTGCTCTCGCACGGAGTGCTGACGGAAGAAGGTACCCACTCGGAGTTGATGCTGCGGGGCGGCCTCTATGCGGAAATGTTCGAAATGCAGGCGGCCAGCTACCGATGAAACCGATGGAACCAGCCGCTCTCGACCTTTCCTCGCAGGGCCAGACCTTTGCAGCGCGTCAAAGATTGCTGGCGCGGCCGACGGAGATCGCCCAGTTTCAGCAGCAGACGCTGCTTACAATCGGGTCCGCCTTTGCCCTAGCGCAGTATGCCGATGACCAGGTTCAAGCCCATAAAACCCGGCAGGAGGAATTGCGCCCCGGCATTCAGCGGCTCCAGGGGAACACGCGGCTTTTGCGCTCCTCCGGTATAGAAATCCAGAGCTCGATGCGTATTCTGGTCAAACTTCCGTTTGCCCGCAGCGTTACCGGCGTGGAGACACCTCGGATTGCAGGCATCGCGGATGCTTATCTAAAAGCGGCAAAATATCAGTGGAGCATCTCCGGGCTCTCCACATTCTTCCAGGGCTATCAAGTAGAAGAGCCGCTCACGTTGCGTGAATTGTGGGCCACACCAATTGCGCTGAAGCTGGTTTTGCTCGAGGAGATCCTTTCTCAGGCGGCGGGCGCCTTCAGCAATCTGCCTGCCAGCGATGATGCGCTCGATGCTGCCATGCTCTGCCTGCATGAAGTCAGCCTGCCGGTCTGGTCCAACATTCTGGAACCGCTGGTTCCATTTGAGCCGATCCTTCGCGAAGATCCCGCTCAGGTTTACGCCCGCATGGATTTCGACAGCCGCGATATGTATCGCACCGCTCTGTCGAAAATTGCGGAACGCAGCCCGATGAATGAGGTTGAGGTAGCTACTCTGGCGCTCGAAATGGCGCGCCAGGCAGCCCGGCAGCCGAACGCAAATGAACGCGTCACCGCGCGCTGTTCTCACATCGGCTACTACATTGTGGATGCCGGGACCAGGGAACTGAAATCCAGATGCGGCTTCCGGCCGCGAGTGCTGGACCGGGTCCGTTCGGCCCTTCAGTCCTATCCCGACGATTTCTACCTCGGCGCAATCCAGACGATTGCTCTGGTAGTGATCGCCGCCATATTGATCCCACTGGTTCCGCTCTACAATCCCCTGGGAGCTCTGGCCATCGCGTTCCTCTTTCTATTGCTGCCTGTTTCTCAGGGCGCGGTGGAACTGGTAAATCATACGGTAACCGCTCTGCTGAAACCGCAAGCGCTGCCCAAACTGGACTTTTCCGAAGGCCTGCCCGCGGACTGCAAGACGCTGGTGGCCGTTCCTACACTTCTGTTGAATGAGAAACAGGTGCGGGAGCTGGCCTCGGAACTGGAAGTGCGGTGTCTTGCCAATCAGGACCCGAACATTCACTACGCGCTTCTGACGGACCTTCCAGACTCCACGGAGAAGCCGCGGGAGCGCGACATTGATCCGCTGGTCATCCTCGCAGGCAATCTCATTGACGAGTTGAATCGTCGCTACGCAGGCTCTCGCGGAGGCAGGTTTCTTATGCTGCACCGCCATCGCATCTTCAATCCCCGGCAGGGCGTTTGGATGGGTTGGGAGCGTAAACGTGGCAAGCTTCTCGACCTGAACCGGCTCATTATGGGTGGCGTGGATTGCTTCCCGTTCAAAGCTGGCGACGTATCGGTGCTGGAGGGCATGCGTTATGTTCTAACGCTGGACTCCGACACCAAACTGCCCCGCGACTCTGTCCGGCGCATGGTGGGCGCGATGGCGCATCCCCTCAACCGCGCCATCCTGGATCCCAGACGCCGTATTGTCACCCAGGGGTATGGAATTATGCAGCCTCGCGTGGGCATCACGGTGCACTCCGTGGCCCGTTCGCGTCTGGCTTCCATTTATTCCGGACAAACCGGCTTCGACATCTACACGCGCGCGATCTCCGATGTGTATCAGGACCTCTACGGAGAAGGTATTTTCACGGGCAAAGGGCTGTATGAAATTCAGATTCTGCACGAGGTCCTGGATCGCCGCTTTCCACAGAATTCCCTGCTCAGCCACGACCTGATTGAGGGCGCGTACGCGCGCGTGGGCCTTTTGACCGATGTGGAAGTCATGGACGATTACCCTTCTCATTACAGCGCGCAAAATCGTCGCAAACATCGCTGGGTTCGCGGCGACTGGCAGATCATGCGCTGGCTTCTGGGAAGCGTGCCCGACGAGTCGGGACATTCCGTTCCTAACCCGATTTCCACGATCTCGCGCTGGAAAATCTTCGATAACCTTCGGCGCAGCCTGGTGGAACCCGCCACATTCCTCCTGCTGGTAGCAGGTTGGCTCTGGCTGCCCGGAACGCCCGGCTACTGGACCCTTGCCACTCTGCTGATCGTTTTTGTTCCCGTCTTTGTGCAATTTGTATTTTCCATGGTGCGCGCCAGCTTGGCCGAACAGGGCGGATACGTCCGCCAGTCCCTGCGGGACTCCCTTGGCCTGCTGTTCTCCACCGCGCTGAATTTCGTCTTCCTTGCTCATCAAACCCTGCTCATACTGGACGCGATCCTGCGCTCTCTGGTCCGCAGTTTTGTAACCGGGGAACGGCTGCTGGAATGGGAGACAGCGGCTGAGGCCGAGATGGGCAACAAGAAAGAGACGCCAGTGGAAATCACAATGCGTCTGGTTCCGCTGCTCTCGCTGGCTGTCGCCTTGCTTGTATTTTGGGTGCGTCCGAAGGCATTGCCGTGGGCGCTTCCGATTTTGATTCTCTGGGCCCTGACCAAACCCATCACGCTGTGGCTCAATCGTTCTCCACACGATCTGCAACCCAAACTTACCCCGAAAGATGTGCGTTTCCTGCGCAAAGTGGCGTGGCGTACCTGGCTTTACTTTGTGCAATATGTAGGGCCCCACAACCACGGGCTTGTGCCGGACAATGTACAGGAGGAAGGCCATCGGGAAGCTTCACGCCTGTCTCCCACCAATGCCGGGCTGCAATTGAACGCACGGCAGGCTGCTGTCGTCATGGGCTATTTGACTCTGCCGGAATATGCCCAGCAGACGCTGGCCAATCTGCACACCCTCGAGCGGATCGTCAAATGGAAAGGCCATCTGCTGAATTGGTACACGACCACCACACTGGAAACGATCAAGCCACTGATCGCCTCCAGCGTGGACAGCGGCAATTTTCTGGCGTCCCTGTGCAGCCTGTCCATGGGCACCCTGGAGATGCAGCGGATTCCGCTACTCCCGAGCCTGCGGGAGGGCCTCCTTGATGTCGTGAACGACATCGAGAAGCCCACCGACTTCGAGCGGAACTTGAAGCGCATTCTGCAGAGCGGGGACACGGAGTGGCTGAGTTCTCTGCTGACCTTGGATGTGCCGCAAACGTACAAAGCAAAGCACACCGGAATCCGAGTCCAAGCAATTGTCTCGCTGGTGCAGGATTATCTGCCATGGCTCCAGCCCCGTTTCCGGGCCGTCCTGACCAAAACGAAGGTGGAGGAGAAGACGCTCGACTTCTACACGCCGCGAACTTGCCTGGAGCACTGCCGCAGTCTGCTTGCCGCATTGGCGGAGATGCAGCCGGAGGACAGAAATTCCAACGCGGCCATGGAGCTGGAAGATGCGCTCCATGCCAGCGAACACCGGCTCACCGCGTTGATCTCGGACCTGAATGGAATCGCGGAACTCAGCGAACGCATGTTCCAGGAAACGGACTTCCGCGTGATGCTCGATCCTTACCGCCGCTTGCTCAGCATTGGCTACGACACGGAAAACGACCATCTGCTGAACTCCTGCTACGACCTGCTTGCTTCGGAAGCGCGCACCGCCATGTTCCTCGCCATCGGGAAAGGAGATGTGCTGCAGGAGAGTTGGTTCCGCGTGGCGCGCAAAACCACACTCATTGAGGGCACTCCGGTGCTGATGTCCTGGTCGGGAACCATGTTTGAGTACATGATGCCAACGCTTTGGATGCAAACTTCCCCGGAAACCCTGCTGGCGCAGTCTTTACCGCTGGTAGTGACCGCGCAGCGACAATTCATCGGGCGGCGGCGCATGCCGTGGGGTATTTCCGAAGCGAGCCACAGTCAGCGCGATTCCCAGGGGAACTATCAATACCACGCGTTCGGAGTCCCTACTCTGGCGTTGAATCCCCCTCCCAGAGAGTTTCTGGTGATTGCCCCCTACGCGACGGTCCTTGCCCTGGAAGCGGACCGCGGAAGCGCCTTGGCCAACCTGTACGAAATGGAAAAGATGGGATGGCTGGGCGAATTCGGCTTTTACGAATCTGCGGATTATTCAGCCAACACGCAGCACCCGCCCGGCTCCAAGTACACGCTGGTGCGTTCCTGGATGGCGCATCACCAGGGCATGTCGCTGCTGGCCATCACCAACCTGCTGGCCAATAAACCGTTTCAGCGCTGGTTCCATGCCGACCCGCGGGTGCGGGCCACGGAGTTGCTCCTCCACGAGAAGCCCGTCCAGGTTGCTCCGCCGCAGGATCTTCCGCGCACCGTGAGTTCCAAGTTCAATCCTGCTCAGCAGCTGACCTGATCCCTCGACGGCCTCTGCCGGGCTGCAGCAAACCTAGGACGGTCAGGATTCAGAACTGAAATCGACAAATCGAACCTGTCCGTGCGACATCGTGGAGTGCTTCGCGACGCCTGCACTGTGCTCCGGAAAATCCGTGCGCGCGTGAGCTCCACGAGATTCCTTACGAGCCAGCGCAGAGGCGGTAATCAACTCCGCAACGGTATGCAGATTGCGAAGCTCCGCAGTTTCCCGCGATGTTGCAGCGGGTACACGGGGCCGCAATTCTTCCAGCTTCGACTGCATCGCCTGCAGTCCCTCTCCATCCCGCAATAGACCGGCATGCATCCACATTCTGTTCCGCAATTCTTCGCGCATCGCGGCGACGCCGGGCTCTGAACCGGTGTGCGCTGGAGCTGCTCGACGGACAGCTTCTTGCTCGATATCGGCCAGCGCTTGCGTCTCCGCCAACATGCTTTCGGCGGCCCTGGCGCCGAACACCAGACCCTCCAGCAAGGAATTGCTCGCCAAACGATTGGCGCCATGAACGCCGGTACAAGCCACTTCTCCGGCGGCATAGAGGCCGGGCAGCGAGGTACGGCCGCTGAGGTCGGTCCGTACGCCCCCCATCAGGTAATGCGCAGCGGGCCGCACTGGAATGAGGTCCCGGGAGAGTTCCAGATCGTATTTGCGCAGGAAACTGGAGATTCCCGGAAAGCGCCGATGCAGATCGATTCCCTGCACATGGCGCATATCGAGATAGACCGGCAACAACTCCCCGGACCTTTGCGAGAAACCTTCCCGAGTGATGGCGCGGGCCACGACGTCCCGCGGCGCCAATTCTCGCAGCGGATGGTAGCGCTCCATAAAGCGCTCGCCGCGGTGATTGCGAAGATACGCGCCCTCACCACGCAGCGCCTCAGACAACAGAAACCGTGGTGCGCCGGGCAGGCTCAACGCGGTCGGGTGGAACTGGTAAAACTCCATGTCGGCGACTTCCGCGCCAGCGCGGTACGCCATCGCAATTCCATCGCCCGTGGCGACCGCCGGATTGGTGGTTTCGCTATAGACCTGGCCCGCGCCGCCGCTGGCGAGCAGCACGCCACGTCCAAAGAATTCTATCGAGTTACCCTCCGCGTCCAAGGCGATCACGCCAACGGCTCGTCCATCCCTCAAGATCAGCTCACTGGTGGTCAGCCGCTCGTGAAGATGGATGCGCGGCTCATTCGCGGCGCGCGCAAGAAGTGCGCGGCCTATTTCCTTTCCTGTGGCATCGCCGTTTGCATGCAGAATGCGGGGCCGGCTATGCGCTCCTTCACGGGTGCGCATCAACTCGCCGTGGTCGCGATCGAACCTGGTTCCCCATTCCAGCAGTTCCGCAACCCGGACCGGACCTTCTTCGACAAGGAGGCGTGCGGCGGGCTCAAATACCAGGCCATCGCCAGCCGCGATTGTGTCCTGTTCATGGAGATGGACATCCTCCAGACCACCCATCGCCACAGCTATTCCACCCTGGGCGTAATGGGTGTTCGACTCGGACGCAGCCTCTTTCGTGATGAGCGTGACTTCTCCTCCGGCCGCCAACGTGAGTGCCGCTCGCAATCCTGCAATTCCCGCACCGACAACAATCCAATGAGGAAGCTTGTCCCTGTTCACGATTTTGAGAGTAGCACGCTGGGGTGGCGTTTCTCGCCGCATTGCACCCCGGTCCCTCGAATCGAGGCCAGCTCTGCGATAGGATGAAAACCAGTGATGCGCTCCGTATGGGTAAAAACGAATTCGGCAGAGTATCCGGTCCATATTCAGCCAAACCTGCTTGGCAATCTTGCCGGTCAGATCCAGCTCAGCTACGGAAAAACGTCTTCTGTTTTCGTGGTGACCTCACCGGAAATCTGGGAGCTTTGGAAGGAGACCTTTCTTGCCTCGTTCCAGAAACAAAAACTCGATGTGCATCCGCTGTTTGTTCCGCCCGGTGAGAGGCACAAGCGCCTGAGCACGGTCGAGCGGCTGGCAGAAGAGCTTAGCCGTGCCGGTGCCAGGCGCGATACGCTGCTGGTGGCTTTCGGCGGTGGTGTCATCGGCGACATGACGGGCTTTCTGGCAGCGATTTACATGCGCGGAGTTCGTTACATTCAGGTTCCGACAACTTACCTTGCGCAGATAGACTCCTCCGTTGGCGGCAAGACCGGCGTAAACCTTCGCACCGGTAAGAACCTGATCGGCAGCTTCCACCATCCCGTCGCGGTATTTTGCGATCCAGCGATTCTCTCCACGCTGCCCAGCCGCGAACTGCGCGCCGGGCTGGTCGAAACCGTGAAAGCCGCCGCGCTGGCCGACGCTACCTACTTTCGGTGGCTGGAGAAGAACCTGGACCAACTGCTGAAAGGCGAAGAGAAACTGCTTACCGAGTCAATCCAGCGGTCGGTCAAAATCAAAGCGGAAATCGTTGCAGCCGACGAGCACGAGTCCGGCCCTCGCATGTTGCTGAATCTGGGCCATACTGTGGGCCACGCCATTGAGGCTGTCACCGGATATCGCAGTCTGCTGCATGGCGAGGCCATCGCGTGGGGCATCCTGGCAGCCGTTTCGCTGTCCGTGGAGCGGTCGGTGCTCCCCCCTTCCGAGGCGAAGCGGATCGAGGATCTGCTCTTTCGCCTGGGGCCGTTTCCCAAATTTCGCGCATCGGCAAAAGCATTGCTGGATCGCACGGCCGCGGACAAAAAACATCTGCAAAAGTCGCAGCGTTTTGTGCTGCCCGTCACCATCGGCCGCGCTGTCGTCGTAGAAGATGTGACTCCACCCGAACTGCTGGCCGCGATCCAGTCCATGCTGCGGCTGGCTGGGGAGCGTGGTGTGTGAGTAACTTCGCAAAAGGGGCCGAGCCCGTCGATCGAGCCGCGGCGATTCTGGATGAGCAAAGCGCAAGCCAGGCCGTACAGACGATGTTCAACTCCATTGCGCCACGCTATGACTTGCTGAACCACGTATTGTCGGCCAACATCGACCGGCTCTGGTGGCGGCGAGCGGCACGGGAATTCCGGGCCGTACTGCTCCGTCCCGAAGCGACCGTTCTGGACATGTGCTGCGGAACGGGCGACATGACGCTCGCGCTTCTGAGACACCGTCCGGCGAATGGGCGGCCAGTAATCGCTCTCGACTTCGCGCACGCGATGCTGGTGCGCGGAAAACAGAAGCTGCCCTCGCACAAGGCGATTGCAATTGAAGCGGACGCGCTGCAAATGCCCGTCGCCGACGCCACGGTGGACCTGATCACCAGCGCGTTCGGATTCCGAAACCTGGCCAACTATCAAGCTGGCCTGTGCGAGATGCGCCGCGTCCTGCGCGTGGGGGGAGAAATCGGCATTCTCGATTTCAGCGAGCCCGATGGCGCTCTGGGCGCCATGTATCGATTCTATTTTTCCCGCATTCTGCCCCGGATTGGCCGGGCCATCTCGGGATCGTCAAGTCCCTACGAATATCTGCCGCGGTCGGTCCATCGCTTCCCCTCGCCTTCAGAAATGCTGAGGATGATGACGGACTGCGGTTTTTCCAACGCGAGCTGGACACCCTACACCTTTGGTATTGCGGGACTCTACCGCGCTGTGAAAACATAGGCATCCACCCCGGAAACACAGCTGCAAGGATGACGAAGCACACTGCTCGATAATTATGGCGCGTTCCAACTACATTGCTTCCCGCGTCGCTTTGGACGCTTCGGCGAAGAAACAGGCGGCCACAATTTCCGTGCTGGCAGCCAGTATGATGGTGGCCCTGAAGCTCTGGACCGGGCTGCAGACAGGCAGCATTGGCGTCCTGTCGGAGGCGGTCCACTCCGGGCTCGATCTGGTCGCTTCCATCCTTATTCTTGCCTCCGTTTCCGTCTCCGACCGGCCTGCGGACGACACCCACGCCTATGGACACGGAAAGGTTGAGAACCTCGCCGCCTTCACAGAAACCCTGCTGATGATCGCCTCCGTCCTGTGGATTCTGACGGAGGCGGCCGAGCGCATCCTCGGTCATGCCGTCCTGCTGAAGCTATCGATCTGGCCGTTTGCCGTGCTGCTGCTCTCCATGGCAGTGGACCTGATGCGATCCCGCGCGCTGGGACGGGTGGCCCGGCAGACCCACAGTCAGGCCCTGGAAGCGGACGCGCTCCACTTCAGCATGGATATATGGTCGAGCCTTGCGGTGATTGGCGGTCTTCTCGCAGGCTTCGCCGCGCAACGTTGGCACCTGGCATGGCTTCGATTCGGCGATCCGCTGGCCGCGCTGGTGGTTTCGATGATCATTTTCAAGGTTTGCTGGAAGCTGGCGCGGCAAACCGTGGATGTTCTGACCGATGCCGCCCCGATTGAGACTCGCCGCCGCGTCGCGGAATCCGTACGGCGGCTGCCGAACGTCCTGGGCATCGAGCGTGTGCGGCTGCGGCTCTCTGGGAACCATTACTTTGCCGACCTCACAGTCGGAATGCCGCGCAATCTAAGCTTTCAAAGCATTGAGCGAATCAAGGAACAGGTTTCCAATGCGGTTCACCGGATACTTCCCGATGCCGATGTCGTGGTCAATGTCGTGCCCCGGGCGCAGAGATCGGAGAGCATCTTCGATCGAGTTCGGGCAGTCGCCTCACGCCATAATTTATCTGTCCATGATCTGAGCGTGCAGCATTCCAACGCAAAACTGCACCTGGAACAGCACCTGGAGGTCCCCGAATCTCTCACCCTGCGGGAAGCGCATGCGCTGGTGACTGCCATCGAGACTGAGACCCGGGCTGAAGTCCCCGAGATCGATACGATCCTTACCCACATTGAAAGTGAGCGCAGTTCCATTGAGGTGGAGGCGCGGCGCAGTGAAGATGCGGCGCTGGAGACGAAGCTTCGCGAGATTGCGCGGGAGTTTCCCGATATTCTGGATGTACACGAGGTCGTCGTCTCCAATGCCCGCGAGCGGATGCAAATATCCTGCCACTGCACACTGCCGGACGATCGAAGTATGGCCGAAGTACATGCGCTGATTACCGCGCTGGAGGACCGGGTGAAATCCGAGATGCCGCAGGTGGCGCGGGTTTTCATCCATCCGGAACCGGCAACGGACAATCGGCGTTGATCTTTGAACTTGATGGATGATCTCTCAAAAAAGGAGCGGTTACGATGCGTGCTAAAGTCGCCTGGAAGAATGAGATGGTTTTTGACGGTCTGTCCCACAGCAATCATGCAATTTCGCTGGATGGAGATGCGGCGCACCAGCATGGCGCCAGCCCAATGGAAGTTGTGCTGATGGCGTTGTGCGGCTGCACCGCGATCGATGTCGTCTCCATCCTGCGGAAGAAACGGGAACCGTTCACCGGTTTGACGGTGTCAGCCGAGGCGGAACAGGCGGCTGAGCCCCCTAAAGTTTTCACACGCATCAAGCTTGTTTACCACGTAACCGGAGCGGTGTCGCACAAAGCCATGGAGGATGCCGTCCACCTGTCGGAAACCAAATATTGCTCTGTGGCTGCCATGCTGACCCATACGGCCGCCATCGACTACTCGATCGAATATTCCGGCTGAAAGACCGCGAGCGGAAACTCTCATGCGGCAACTGTTTCGCGCAATTTCGGCGGTACTTTCTCTGGTTGCAATCGCGCTGGTTTCCGCGCTGATCACAATGCGGCTTGCCATCCACGGAACAGAAGTGCGCGTGCCCGCGCTCTCCGGTCTCACAATGGCGCAAGCGGTCCACCAGCTCCATGCAGCCGGACTGCAGATTGGCATTGACGGCCATTTCTACAGTTCAGTCAAACCTGCCGGAACCATCCTCACGCAGAGCCCAGCACCGGGAACCCTGGTACGCAAATCCTGGCGCGTGCGGGTGACGGAAAGCCTGGGACCGCAAAAAATCGCCGTCCCCAACGTGGATGGAATGGATGAGGGAATCGCAACAATCACCATCCGGCGCACCGGCTTGCAGGTGGGAGATACGTTCGGCATACCCTATCCGTATGCGCCGCAGAATACTGTCATCGCGCAGACACCCATGGCGAATGCGCTCGGCGTGCAGGGGCCCAGGATCAGCCTTCTGACTGCCCAACCGGCAGCTCCAGCGGAAAACGCCAGCATCATGCCAGACCTGACCGGGGAAAGCTTTACGGATGCGGCCCTGGCCGTGGTACATGCTGGATTCAAGCTGGCTCCGCTGCAGACCACATCCGTGGAAGCCCCGGTAGCATCAGGAGGTGTGTCTTCAGCCGTCGCCCCGGCATCCTCGGCCGTCAGCAACGCAGCCGCTTCTCCGGCGAGTGCCACAACCAGCGCGGGGAGTCCGACGCGATCCGGAACGGTGATCGCGCAGAGCCCGGTGCCGGGCGAGCGCATTCTTGCAGGGGCCACGATCCATCTCACCGTGCAACCGTGAACGTTTGCGGACGGTTCTCAATTCTCCACTCAGGACGCCAAATTGAAAGGACGTGAAGAGAGTGATCATCTATCGAACAATGCAGGGAAACTATGTGGAAGAGGCGGGTGAATTCTACCAACTCGGGGACGGCTCGTGGGACGCATTGCTGATGCGCGACGAGCTATACGAACACCTGACGGGCACAATCGGGAAGTCGCAGCCTTTGGGCGAGAAATTGACGTACCCGCTGGCAGCACCGATTGAGAGCCAGGAAGTCTGGGCCGCGGGCGTGACCTACTATCGGAGCCGCAGCGCGCGCATTGAGGAGTCGAAAGAGGCGGGCGGAGGCGATTTCTACGATCGCGTCTATTCCGCCGAACGCCCGGAATTGTTTTTCAAAGCCACGCCGCACCGGGTCGCCGGACCCAACGCAAAGGTGAGAATCCGCCGCGACGCATCCTGGTCCGTACCGGAACCGGAGTTGGCCCTGTGCGTCAATCCAAAGGGAAAAATTATCGGATACACCATCGGCAACGACATGAGTTCGCGCGACATCGAAGGTGCGAACCCTTTGTATCTGCCGCAGGCGAAGGTCTACGACCAAAGCTGCGCGCTGGGGCCGGGGATCTTGATCGCTCAAGGGCCGCTGCCAGCGAGCACCAGGATCAGCCTCGAAATTCTACGTGGGTCGAAGGTGGAATTCGCGGCTTCTGTGACTCTGGCGGACATGAAGCGCGACCCTGCCACGCTGGTCGAATATCTGTTTCGCGACAACAGCTTTCCGCGCGGATGCTTTCTGCTGACAGGCACAGGGATCATTCCACAGGATTCGTTCACGCTCCGCAGCAAGGACGAAATACGGATTACGATTGCGCCGATCGGGACGCTGGTCAATGAGGTCGCCTGAGCAAGCGGTCGATCGGAAACAAGGCCTGTCATTCTGTATCCTCGGACTTCGCCCAGGATAAACAGGGTAGCCTCTGCGAAAAAGCCAGCTCAATCGCGCTCGATCATCGCGGCGAAAAAACCGTCGCAGGGATGCACTCCCGGAACGGTCCGCAGATATCCATTGCGGAAACCGTTTGCGCGCAGCATGGAAACGGCCTCTCCGCGAATTGTTCCTTGCGCAGCCAACTCATCGAACGTCTCTCGAAGATCAACCTTGCGAAACTTCCTCGCGGAGTTCCCCGCGGCCTGGAGGCAATATTCGACAACTTGCTCGTTCTCCTCCGGCTCCAGGGAACACGTGGCGTACAGGAGCCGTCCTCCGGGGGCGAGCAGCCGTAGCGCGGAAGCTAGAATGTCCCGTTGCCTCGCGGCCTGCCGCTCAATTTCCTCCGGCTGCAGACGGTGGCGAATCTCCGGATTGCGCGCCAGCGTTCCAGTTCCTGTGCAGGGCGCATCGCACAAAATCCTATCGAACAGTCCGACATTGGCCAGCCTGGACGCATCCACGACCCGAAACTCGATAGGGTGCGTGTTCGACAATCCCGCCAATCTCGCCTTCATGGTCGCCAATCGCTTCGGATGAATGTCGCAGGCCAGCAGTTCCGCATCAGGATTGTTCTGGCGCAGGATCGCCGTTTTGCCGCCTGGAGCTGCGCAGCAATCCAGAATCCGATGACCAGTGCCGGCCAGTTCCGCAATCAGCTGAGATCCTTCGTCCTGAAATTGAATGCTGCCCGACGATGGGGCGTACGCAGCGGATCCGCTCGGCAGGAGGCGCGCTTTGGCCAGGAAATTCCCCGGCTCCAGCGTCGCGCCTGCGGGGAGATCTCGTTCCTCGTTCTCGATATCCAACAAGCGCAGTGCAGCGCGGGGCTCCTGCTGTCCTTCCTCGCAGATGCGGCGGCAGGTCTCGGCCCCATAACAATTCCGCCAACGGGCGACCATCCAATCCGGGTATGCAAGCTCGGCGTCATAGCTGCGCAATTTTGGCAGCGCGGCAACTTTTCGCAGTACGGCGTTGACCAGGCCAGACTGGCGCGCGCCCTCCGACTGCTTGGCCCATTCCACGGACTCGAAGATGGCCGCATGGGGCGGAATACGGTCCAGAAAAAGCAACTGGTAGGTGCCGAGCCGCAGCGCCAGGATGGAATCCGCCGCCAAAGTTAGACCGGGGCGCGAGAGAAAGCGGCGAAACTCGATGTCGAGCACTCGCTGCCAGCGCAGCGTCCCCAGCACCAACGTGGTGCATAGATTGCGGTCCTGCTGCGACAACCGGTCCACCGAATGGGAATGCAGCAGAGCGTCGCTGTTGCCATGCTGAAGGCCTATTTTACGAAGAATGTCGAACGCCGCCTGACGCGCGGGCGCAATGTTTGCTGGCATGGCGTCCTACTCCAGCCGCTCACCCGGCAGAAAGGCAAACCCGTTCAGAAACGTGCTGACGGGCATACGGCGTTTTCCTTCCATCTGCAGCTCAAGAATCCGGATCGATGTGCCATTTCCAGAGGTGACGAACAGATGGTCTCCCTCACGCAGGATCGTGCCTGGGAGAGGATCTCCGGAATGTGAAGAAGTTTGCGGCACCTGCATGGCGTGCACCGTCAGCTTTTTGCCGCGCAAATAGCAAAACGCGCCGGGCCATGGCTGGAAACCCCGCCACCGGTCATAGATTCGATCCGCCGTCTGCGTAAAATCGATTCGGCCATCCTCTCGTTGCAGTATGGGGGCAAGCGATGCGAGCTCGTGTGGCTGGGGCCGGGGCTGCAACGTTCCTGCCTCCAATCCGTGGAGCGTCTCGAGCATTAACTTCGCCCCGATCTTAGCCAGATCCGCAGCAATCTGGGGCGCGGTCTGGTCCGGCAAGATAGGCCATCTCTCCTGCATCAAAATGTCCCCCGTGTCCAGACCAGCATCGATTCGCATCGTCGTGACGCCCGTTTCTTTTTCTCCGTTGGCGATGGCCCATTGGATTGGTGCGGCTCCGCGATACTTCGGCAGCAGCGAGGCATGGAGATTCAGGTTGCCGTGGGGCGGCAACTCCAGCATCCATGGAGGAATCAGCCTGCCGTAAGCTACAACAACGATTGCATCCGGAGCGATTGCTTCAAGTTGCCGCTGGAGAGCCTGATTGGTTCGAATCTTTTCCGGTTGCGTGATCGCCAGACCTTTGCTTTGCGCGACCTGCTTGACCGCTCCGGGCTGCACCTCGAGCTTTCGTCCACTGGGCCGGTCCGGCTGCGAAATCACAAGCTCGACGGTATGGCTGGAGCCGAGCAACGCTTCCAAAACGGGCACCGCGAACGCCGGAGTTCCGCAAAATACCAGGCGCATGGATTTACCACTCGCCAGCTTTCTGCAGCTTGCGAATCCTGCGCAACTGCAGATCGCGCTTCAACCGGCTAAGCCGGAAGATGAACAGGATTCCGTCCAGATGGTCGATTTCATGCTGCAGCGCCCGAGACAGCAGTTCCGTTCCAGAGACTTCCACGGGCTTGCCATATGCGTCCTGCGCACGCACGGTGACCTCTGCGGCACGAACCACCCGGTCACGAATCTCGGGCAAGCTCAGGCAGCCCTCTTCTTCCACCTGTTTGCCGCTCTTTGCGACGATCTCCGGGTTGACGAGAACTATTTTGTCTTCCGGCTTCTTCTGAAAGCTGAGATCGATCACGGTCAGGCGTTTCGAAATCCCGATTTGCGGGGCGGCCAGTCCGATTCCCTGCGCGTCATACATCGACGCGAACATGTCCTCAACCAGCTGGCGCAATGCATCGTCGAAGACGGTCACTGGCTCTGCGGGCTTCTGCAGAATGGGATCGGGGAACTTAACAATCGGATAGATCATCGGGGCTGGTCTTAATCTTTCAAATTTGTCGGGACCGGATCAAAACCTGCGAATCTGATCGCGGTACCCTTGATAGTTTCGCACCATTTCCCGCAGAGAGTCGCCGCCGAATTTTTCGATCGCCAATTTGGCCAGGGTCAGGGCAACCATCGCCTCTCCCGCCACCCCGGCTGCGGGAACCACACAGACGTCGGATCGCTCGTAAGCAGCTTTCACTTCTTCGCGCGTTTCGAAGCTCACGGATTGCAACGGGCGCCGTAGAGTGGAAATTGGCTTCAGATATCCGCGAACGATTACATCTTCACCATTCGAAATGCCGCCTTCAATACCGCCGGCGTTGTTTTGTTCGCGGGCAAAACGCGTATGCGGCGCTCCTGCCTGGTCCGATTCCGGCGCGTAGTGAATGGCATCGTGAACCACAGAGCCGAAGGCAGCCGCCGCGGTGACTCCACGCCCTATCTCCACAGCCTTGACGGCCTGCAACGACATAACAGCGGCAGCCAATAATCCGTCCAGACGCTCATCCCAGTTGGCGTACGTCCCCAGGCCCGGAGGAACTCCATGGGCAACCACTTCAAACACGCCCCCCACAGAATCGCCGGTGCGGAGCGCCTGATCGACAACCTGCTTCATGCGCTCCTCGGCTTCCTCGTCTACGCAACTCAGCAAAATCCGCTCGCGTTGGGAGACCTCTTCGATCTCATTCCACACAGCCGCGCGATCCAGTTCCGCCGTGCCCACTCGAATGACGTGGCTCGCGATTTTGATGCCGAGCGCCTGAAGCAATTGTCGAGCGATGGGGCCAACGGCAACGCGGGCCGTCGATTCACGTGCAGACGCCCGCTCCAATACATAACGCGCATCGGGGAAGTCATACTTCAGCGCGCCGGGAAGGTCCGCGTGTCCTGGCCGGGGTGAAGCAACCGCCTTGTGTTTCTCCGGGTCCCCTTTACCAACTGGCAGGACCTCCTTCCAGTTTTTCCAGTCGTTGTTCTCAATGCGAATGGAAATGGGCGAACCGATGGTCTTGCCGTGCCGGACACCGGACAGAATTTGCGCCGTGTCACGCTCAATCCGCATGCGGCCCCCACGGCCGTAGCCTTGTTGTCTCCGCCATAATTCGTGGTTGATTGCGGCTTCATCGATCGTGACCCCGGCCGGCATACCGGAAACCATCGCGATCAGACACTCGCCATGCGACTCCCCTGCTGTAGAAAAGCGGAACATGTAATCGGGACCTTCAAGTTGATTTCAGATTTTTTTCCTGGCGTTGCGATTCCATATCGGTCAGCCACCGGAACTGCTCTGGCGTCAACGGAACCACGGACAACCTCGATTGCCGCACAAGCGGCGAGTCCTTGAACAGCGGCTCCCGCTTGATCGCCGCCAGGCTTTTCCGGGGAACGGACATGCCGCGACGGATGCGCACCAGAGGGACCTTCGGATCACGTGCATCGACCGCCAGCACCTCAGCCGTGCCAACAACGGCGCGTTCTTCTCCGCTGTGGTAAATGGCAACCTGCTCGCCCGGCTGCATCTCGCGCAAATATTTCACCGCCTGCGGATTGGCGACTCCGTCCCAAACCGTCTCTCGATCGCGCTCAAGGTCGGCAAAGGAGTAGACGTCCGGCTCCGTCTTGAAAACATACGGCACGTCTATATTCCTTTCTGTTCCGCCTGCTGCAGATATTCCCGGGTGTTCACCAGCGGCCGTTCCAGGGCGCGTACTCGATCGATATACACCGGCGGCGAAGCACCAGGCGATTGCGGCTGGCAGGCCTCCTGAATCGCCATCATTTTTGCCTCGGCATCATCCAGAAAATGGAGCAGCACCGCTTCCGGGATCATCGGCAGTTTGGGCGAGCCGAACTCGAGCGAGCCGTGGTGGCTAAGAACGATATGTTCCACCAGGATGCGGGTGGCCTTGGGAAAATCCGGCAGCGTCTGAAATTTCTCTTCCAACAGCCGGGCGGCAATGGAAATGTGACCGATCAACCGGCCTTCCAGAGTGTATTCAAAGCCACGCTCCCAGCTCAGCTCATAAGTTTTGCCGATGTCATGCAGGATGGCGCCCGTCAGAAGCAGATCCCGGTGAATGATGGGAAAATGTCCCGCGGCAAGCTCGCAAAACTTGAGCAAGTCCGCGACGTGCTCCAGAAGGCCACCGATCCATGCATGGTGCATGAACTGCGCTGCTGGAGCAGCCCGGAACCGCCTCGCAATCTCCGGGTCATCCAGGAAGGCGAAAACCAGGCGCTGCAGATTCGGGTCGGAAAAAGAAGCGACCGTCGACCGCACCTCGTTCCATAGCTCCTCGATGTCGCGCGTCGTCTTGCGCTGGAAATCGCCAAGTTCGATCTGTTCTGGGGCGAGCCGTACGACTTTGAGGACTTTTAACTGAAGCTTGCCATTGAACTCTTCCACGCAGGCCTCCACGTTGACAAAGTCGTTCAACTCGAACCCCGCGGCGCACGCTTCCGCGTTGTCCCAAACCCGGCCCTCCAGCCGTCCGGTGCGGTCGCATAAGGTGACGCAAAGGTACTTACCATCCCCATTGTTTCGATCGCGCAACTGCTTGGCGGCGACTAGAAAATGCGAACGGATGGTGCGTCCGCGATGCGCGACGGCGTCGGTAACGAAAAATGCTTTCATGCGCTCCTGGACCGTGGGTACGCTGCTTGTGACGTAAAGGCGGACTAACTCGGCTGCCGAGGCTCCGGCAGTGGAGTTCCATTTTGATAGGAGTTGGAGGACGGTTTGCTGTTATCGTCCGGCTCCGGCGTGGTTCCATTCTGGTTCGGGGTACCCGATTGCTTCTTTTTTTCCTGGCTCAACCGAGTTTTTTCGGTCCCCTTGACCTTCACCTTCTTTTTCTTCTTTTTCTTGTCTGCCGTTGCGCCGTTCAAACCCAGGGGAGCATACTGCACATTTTGATTCGCGGCTTCCGCCGTAGATAACGGGCTTGCCTGCGCATTGTCTACCTTGACCTTCTTCACCTTCTTGCCGTGTTTCCGATGTTTGCGCTTGGGCGCCATCTCCGTTTTGGTGCGCGCCTGGTCGCTGAAACGGGTTTTCACCTTTGCCGGCTCTGTGATGGTTGGAGCGTGCTCCAGATCCGGGCCAAGCGGCTGAACGTCGGTGCCCGCCGGGACATCTCCCGGGAGCGTGGATATTGCGCCTGCGCCGGAGCCAGCCGCGGAAGCCACCTGCTCATCCGATACGCGAGCATTGGGCGCTTGTCCGAACCGCATCTTCTCCCGCTTTCTCTTC
Source organism: Acidobacteriaceae bacterium (assembly GCA_027323885.1). GTDB lineage: Bacteria > Acidobacteriota > Terriglobia > Terriglobales > Acidobacteriaceae > JAKAAZ01. The sequence goes on along the minus strand of DAHVZT010000118.1, from coordinate 16,909 downwards.
TTCGCCACCAGGTGCTTTTTCGCCTTGCGTCTGCTGGAGGAAGATGCAGCCGCCACGGAAACATTCGACGTCCCCGCCGCTGCTCCGCTGGCTGCAGCCGTTCCGGGAGCCGCGATGGTGTCTCCACTGGGAGACAAAGGTGGCGCTTTCACCGCTGCTGCCGTTACAGGCCGTACAGGCCGTTGATTGCGCCTGCCGCGCCTGCTGGCGTAGCGAACTTCCCGTTTATCGAAGCGCGCCTTCTTCTTTTTCTTCTTGGGCTGGGGTGGAGCGTAGGCCGTAAAAGTCGGCTTGGTCTCATTCGGACTGGCTCCGGAATCGGTATAGCCGGGGCGAATGTCGATGTAGGCCTCTTCCCGCAGACGAGTCAAATAACGGCGCACGGCAGGTTGAATCCGCTGCATGTAAAGGGCCTGCTCAATCTGCGGCTCCGCTTTCTGCAGAGGCATGGTGCCCCCCGGCACATGGTCGCTGACCTGCAAGATGATGTAGCCCTGCTTGGTACGAATCGGCGCGGTGTAACCGCCCACTGGAAGGCTGAAGGTCTGATCTTCGAGCACCTTTGCCAGCGCGCCCCGCTTGAACTGCCCCAAATCTCCTCCCTGCTGGGCAGTGGGACCGCCAGAATACTTCTTGGCCAGTTCGGCAAAGTTCCCGCCCGCCTTCAGCTTGGCTTCGATTTCCTTCGCTTTGTTCTCCGCCGCGGTCAGCTCCGCCTGGGTCGGATTGTCGCTGGTCGGAATCAGAATCTCATTCAGATGCACCGACTCCGGCTGCGTGAACATGTCCTTGTGTTCGTTGTAATACTTTTCAATGTCAGCCTGGGAGATCTGCATCTTGCTGCCAACTTCGTCACGCACCACTTCCTGCGTGACGATCCCGTTGCGGATGTTGGCCTTGAAGTCTTCATACGAGATGCCCTGCTGCTCGACAGCCTTCTCCAGATCGTCCAACGAGTCCAGATGGTTCTGCTTTCGAATGTCGTCCAGGCGCTTGATCAGCTCCGTATCGCCGGTAATGCCTAGCTGTTTTCCTTTAGACAGCAGCAGTTGCTGGTCGATCAAGTCCCGCAGCAGATTCTTCTGGTTCCGGTTGTATTCCTCCAGCGACCAGCTGTTCTGGCGCGCATCCTGGTCAAGCTGGGTCTGAGCGCGGGTCACGTCGGAGTTGGTGATGGCCCGATCATTCACACGAGCCACGATCTGCACCACCGGCGCGCCATAGAGGTTCGCCACTTCATTCGAATTGACGCCGGCAAGGGAACCTGAACTCGACATTCCGGTCAGGTCCGGTTTCGAGGGACTCGGGGCGGTGGGATTTGTCTGCGCCGGTGAAGGGTTCACTGGAGTCGAACTGGTGGTTTGGGCCACTCCGGCAAAGCACAGGCCGAGCGACATCGCCACAGGAAGAGAAATATACGCAGCTGCTTTAAACATCATCTTGTTTGCTCATACCATCCAGGCCTGCCGGTCATGGTTCACAATTCCCACCCTGGCCGCAAAAGGCGAGTCGTCCAGGCCAGCAGAAAAAAGAGAGCAGCACAACGCAGGTCGATTCCGTTGATTCCATTCTAACCGCATCCGATGACCATTTTCGAGCGCAACCGGATTCCCCGCGCCCCGGTCGATCGGAGCCATCCAGGGCCGTTCAAACCGGATACCCAGTGCTACACTGGAGCATAGTCCGCACAGTGTTCTTAATAACAACAACTGCTGCCATGCTTCGAATCCGCGCCACCAAAGGACTCCACGGTTCATGAATCCCCGTGCCCGCCGCTCGCTGTTCGCCGCCCTCATCTTCCTTATCACCTGTGGTATTGCAGGAGCCTTGCTGGATCGAAATGCCGGGGCACAGTCGGCTGGCGACCAGTCGACACTACGCGACAGCTTGAAGCAGTTCACGAATACCTACAGTGTCGTCGAGCAGAACTATGCCGAACCGATGACCAAAGACAGCATCGACACGGCGATCTATGATGGCGCCATTCCCGACATGCTGCACGTTCTGGATCCGCACTCCAACTTTTACGATCCCAAGGCATACGCGGAAATGCGGGAGGAACAAAGCGGCAAATACTACGGCGTCGGCATGCAAATCATGCAGCAGGGCGACAAAATCGTAGTCGTTACCCCGTTCGAGGGAACACCGTCCTATAAAGCGGGCATCCGTCCGGGAGATGTGATCCTGGCCGTCAACGGGAAACCCCTGAGCGGAACAGGGCCGGACGGCAAGCCGGTCAAGCCGGCCACCACGCTGGAAGTCGCCAACATGCTGAAAGGACCCAAGGGCACCAGCGTCAGCGTCACGATCGGACGCGAAGGAAGGTCCCAGCCTATGGTGCTCAACCTGGTCCGGGCGGAAATTCCACGCACCAGTGTCGATCTCGCCTATGACATCCAGCCCGGCGTCGGATACATCCACATCAAAGACTTCGCGGAAGAAGCGACGGGCCGCGAGGTCTCCAATGCGTTGCAGCAGATGGGGCCAATCCACGGCCTGGTCATAGACCTGCGTGGCAATCCGGGCGGCTTGCTGAGCGAGGCTGTTTCCGTTGCCGGAGATTTCTTGCAGAAGGGCCAGCTGATCGTCTCGCAGCGCGGACGCGCTTTCCCGCCGATCAGCTACCGCGCTACCCATGGCGACCAGGGAAGAAACTATCCAATTGTCGTTCTCGTCAATCGCGGTACCGCTTCGGCCGCCGAAATTGTAAGCGGCGCATTGCAGGATCATGACCGCGCCTTGATTGCTGGAGAAACGACCTTCGGCAAGGGACTGGTGCAAACGGTTTATCCGCTCTCCGACAATACAGCTCTGGCGCTCACCACGTACCACTACTACACGCCGAGCGGGCGGCTGATCCAGCGGAATTACTCCGGCGTTTCCATGTACGATTACTTCCTGAACCCTGCCGACCGTCCGCACAGCGACGCCAATCGTGAAGTTAAGCTGACCGACTCTGGCCGGCCAGTATATGGCGGCGGAGGCATTACCCCGGACGTGAAGATTCCGGCCCCTAAGCCCAACCATTTTCAGGATGTGTTGATGGACCAGTACGCGTTCTTCAACTTCGCCGACGATTATCTGGTGAACCACACCGTCACCAAGGATTTCAAAGTGGATGACGCCGTGATTCACGATTTCGAGTCTTACCTGACCAGCAAGCACATTCCATGGACCGAGCAGGACATCAACGGCGTTCGCGACTGGATCGATATGAGCATCAAGAGCTTTCTGTTCGGCTCCGTCTTTGGTCAGGAAGCGGAACTGAAGGTCCGGGCAGCCTGGGATCCCATGATCAGCAAGGCCGTTGCCCTGATGCCACAGGCCCAGGCTCTTGAGGAGAATGCTAAAAAAACGATTTCCATGAAGACGCATACAACATCCGCTTCCGTTCGTTGATTGCACCTGGAACAGGTCCATGGACATCCACGATCTGTCACGCTAGCATGGAATTCGATTCTGGACGCTCGCCATCGACTTATTCGGACCGGAACCTTCAAAAAGAGCGCATGCCGCTATCGAATCCATTACCCAACCGTCCATCTGGTACCGGAGGAAAATTTGCCCGTTCTGCTGGTAGGTGACAAGACCCCCGTTGAGGCTTGTCGTCCAACGGAACAGGCCCCGAACATACCTTCCCAACCGTCCCGGCGGGAACGGTTGTTCCATGCGCTGAATAAGCCGTCCGTTTTTCTTCCGCTCCTCACGTTCGTTTCTCTCCTGATTCATGGCTATCACCCCTATGTGGATGATGCGGCGATCTATGTGGCGGGCATTGAAAAAGTCATTCATCCCTCCCTGTTTCCGACCCATGCCGAGTACGTGCTGCCTCACCTGCGCCATTCCTTGTTCTCTTTCGCGCTCGGATGGCTGATCCGCAGCCTGCACGTCCGGCTGAGCTATGCCCTGTTCGTGACCTACCTTGCATCGTTGTGGCTGATGCTCTTCGCTTGCTGGCGCCTGACCTGCTTGCTGTTCACCAGGCCCACGGAGCGCTGGGGAGCAATGCTTCTCATGACCTCCGCGTTGACGCTGCCGGTGGTGGGCTCCGCAATCTTTTTCATCGATCCTTACCTGACCGCACGTTCGTTCTCCACTCCAGCGACGATTCTGGCCATCGCCTATATCCTGGAACATCGAGTACTGCGCAGCATCTTGTGCCTCGCAGCCGCCTTCGTGCTGCATCCGTTGATGGCTGCCTATGCGATCGGGTACGTTCTCGCTCTGGTACTGCTGCGCCGCCGGTCCTGGGGCTGGCTGGCCGCTCTGGTGGTGCCGGTGCTGGCGCTCGGGGTCATTGCGTCTCATGCGGGCAATCTTCTGGGCAGTTCGCCGGAGTACCGGGCGGCAGCCGTGAGCCGGTCCTATTTTTTTCTGGGGCATTGGGCCTGGTTTGAAGTTTTCGGAATTTTCCCCCCACTTGCCGCCGCATTTATCTACTGGGCGCGCCGGGATTTCCAGCTGAAATCCCGTTACAGCCTGGTCTCTGCCGCCAACCTGTACGTGGGTGGGGTCGCGCTGGTGTTTGCCGTTTTCTTTGCCCGCACCGACGGCTCATTTATCCTCGCCAGACTGCAGCCCTTGCGCGCATTTCAGCTTATTTACATTTTGTTTTTTCTACTGCTCGGCAGTACGCTTGGCGAGTATGTTTTACGCCGCCGCTGGTGGGCATGGGTGGTGTGCTTCACTGCCATTGCCGGCCTGATGTTCACGGTGCAAATCTGTACGTATCCGTCCCTGGCCCACATCGAATGGCCTGGCATCGCAAGCAAGAACCCTTGGGAGCGCGCGTTTCTGTGGATTCGTGAAAATACGCCCCGCGACGCCCTGTTTGCGCTCGATCCCTATTACCAGCAGCAGCCGCAGGAGGACACCATCGGGTTTCGCGCGATGGCGCAGCGCAGCGTGCTGGCCGACTGGAGTAAAGATGGAGGCGTTGCCGCCATTTACCCCGCAGTCGCGCAGAAATGGTGGAACCAGGTCACCACAGTCCGGAACTTTTCTGCCTGGAACGATCATCAGCGCATACAAGCTCTCGCTCCTTATCGAGTCAGCTGGATTGTGCTTCCGCGCAATGCCGTGACCCACTTCGATTGTCCCTACAGCAACTCGGCAGTCCGCGTTTGCCGCCTGCCCTCCAGCGGGCAAAAGCGGACACCATCTTCCGCCCCTCGTCCCAGCGAATAGCATCCCGCTTGTAACTGCGCCTTGCCGGGTCATTCCGCATGGCTCTTTCAGTTCGGCGGTACAGTTCCGCCGGTTATCATAGAGCGATGAGTCTGATCGTCTACACAGCGGCCTGGTGCCGCGACTGCCGGGAGGCCAAGCGCTTTCTCGATGAGCACAACCTCCCCTACACCGAAATCGACATTGAAGCCACCCCCGGCGCGGCGGAGGAGATTATGGCCCATGTCGGGAAACGCGCCATTCCGCAGTTTGTGATTGATGGCAGATGGGTCCAGCCATACAGACCCGGCAAGGGCTTTCTGTATGACGAGATGACGAAACTGTTCGGCATTTCCGAAACACGCGAGGACACGCAGAAGCTACGAGGGACCCGAACGTGATTGAACGCTACACCCGCCCGGCGATGGGCCTCATCTGGACAGAAGAAAATAAATATCGCATGTGGCTGGAGGTCGAGTGCGCCGCGTCGGAAACGCTTGCGGAATTCGGCATCGTCCCGGCTGAGGCGGCGCGCGCGATCCGGGAACGGGGCAGCATCGATGTTGCGCGTATCCAGCAGATTGAAGCGGAAGTCCGCCACGATGTGATTGCCTTCACCACCGCTGTGGGAGAAAAAATTGGCCCGGAATCGCGCTGGCTGCATTATGGCCTGACATCGAATGACGTCGTCGATACAGCGCAGGCCCTTCAGGTGAAAGCGGCCTCCGATATATTGCGCCAGGACATCCTGCGCCTTTTGGAAGTGCTGAAGCGCCGCGCTGTGGAGTTCAAGCATACGCCAACCGTGGGCCGCACCCATGGCGTGCACGCAGAGCCGACTACCTTCGGGCTGAAGCTGCTGAACTGGTATGCGGAGATGCAGCGCAACCTCAAGCGGTTCGACATGGCGGCCGAGGACATGCGTGTCGGCAAATTGTCCGGTGCGGTGGGGACGTTTGGCCATTTAAATCCTGAACACGAAGCTCGCATCTGTGAACGGCTCGGCTTGGCTGCGGCCCCGGTCGCGACGCAGGTGCTGCAGCGTGACCGGCACGCTTTTTACATTGCCACCCTCGCCATCATCACGGCTACCCTGGACAAGATCGCGGTAGAGATTCGTCATCTGCAGCGGACGGAGGTTCGCGAAGCAGAGGAGTATTTTTCCGAGAAACAAAAAGGCTCCTCCGCAATGCCGCACAAGCGGAACCCAATTACGAGCGAGCAAATCAGCGGACTGGCTCGCGTGGTGCGCGCCAACGAGCAGGCGGCGCTGGAGAACGTCGCTCTGTGGCATGAGCGAGACATCTCGCACTCATCCGTGGAGCGAATCATCCTGCCCGACTCGACCATTCTGACCGATTATCTGCTGGACAAAACCGCATCGCTCTTAGACCGCCTGATAGTTCATCCCGACCGGATGTTGCGCAACCTGGAACTGACCGGCGGACTGATTTTCTCGGGTCAGTTGCTGCTGGAGATGGCGGAAGCGGGCATGTCGCGGGAAGAGGCGTACCGGCTGGTGCAGTCGCACGCCATGCGCGCCTGGCAGCAGGACTTGAACTTCCAGCAGGAAGTCGCGAAAGACCCTCAAATTACCCGTTTCCTATTGCCGGAAAAGCTGGCCCGCGCCTTCGACCTGCAGCGCCAACTCGCCAACGTGGATACGATCTTTGCCCGCGTGCTGGCTCTCTAGGAAACCATGCCAGAGCCAGCGCGAACCCCGAAGACCCTTACCGTCGCGATGACGGGCGCGAGCGGGGCCGTATTGACCCGCGAACTGCTGCTGCTTTTGGAAGCGGACGAACGGGTCGACCATGTTCATTTCATCGCCTCCGACAGCTCGCTTCGTGTCCTGGCCGAAGAGCTGCAGATCGGCGGACGCAATCATCTACTCTCCAGACTCTTAGGCCGCGAGACGCAAAAAATGGTCCAGCACGCGCCATCCGACATTGGCGCGCCGATTGCCAGCGGAAGCTATCCCTGCAGCGGAATGCTCATTCTCCCCTGCAGTATGGGCACCCTCGGGGCCATCGCGAATGGACTGGCAGAGAACCTGATTGCACGCTCCGCGGACGTTTGCCTGAAGGAACGGCGGCCGCTGATCCTGTGCGTCCGGGAAACGCCGCTGAACAAGATTCACCTGCGAAATATGCAATTGGCCGCCGACGCCGGCGCCACCATCTTTCCAGTGATTCCGGCATTCTACAATCATCCGGTCGACGCCCTGGAGATGGTCCATCAATATGTGTGCCGGGTGCTGGCCCATGTTGGGCTACCGCAGAATTCCGCCTATCAATGGAAGAGAAAGCCGTAGCTTTGGAAGGGTAAGCCGTAGCTTTCCTGTCAGTATTGGTAGGTTCCGCCGCTCATGGGGGGCCTGCTGAGCAGAAATTGCCGCACATGCGGAACAATCCGGCTGGCGCAGGTTACCGGAGCAATGTGCCCGCATCCCTGATAGAACTCCAGCACAGACTGGGGCATTTCCTTGTGCATCTGTTCCCCGGAACTGGGAGGTATCAGCGCATCCTGCGCGCCCCATACGATCAGTACCGGAACGTGAATGTCCACGAGCCGTCCATCCAGCAGGTCCTGGCCAGTCAACATGGTCTGCACCATGCGATGGATTACCGGTGCGTTCTGATGGATCCGCCGCAGCACGTCGCGGGTCACAAACGCCGGCAGGTGCTCGGGATTGGGCGTCAGCAACGCCGTGAGCTGGTCGAGCTGTTGCGGAGTTTTCGGTGCGAAGACATCCGGCGGATAATCCGACTCGAACAGAAATCCCGCGCTGTCCATGAGTACCAGGCGGTCCACACGCTGCTGGTGCGCCAGCGTGTACTCCAACGCAACCCATCCTCCCATGGACCACCCGGCGATGTCCGCGCGTTGCACTTGCATTGCATTCAGAAATCCATGGACCATCTCCGCCTGCTGACCTATGCTGTACGCGATGTCAGGACGGCTGCTGCGCCCGCTGCCGAGCAGGTCGATGGCATACACCCGGAAGCCGTGCTTTGCGTACCCGGGAATCTCCGCAGCCCAGTCCTCCGATCGCGCCCCCAGGCCATGGATCAGCAGCAGGGGCTTGCCGTGACCTCCCACAAAGTAGTGAATCCGGTAGGGCCCCACTTGAGCGTAGCGGCTGTGGATTCCGGCGAAGCGGAGCCGCGTCCTGGCGATCGCGTCCGCTACGGACATGGGGCGCAAATAAAAGAACAATGCGCCAGCAAAAAAGACCAGAATCGCGATGGCAGCGGCCGCCCACCGGAATTGGAATTTCCGCGTGCGCTCAGTTCCCTGCGGTCTTCGTGCCTCTTCGGAAGCGATGGTGCTGGCCATGTCGAATTTATCCTGACGTTCGAATCTCAGCTTCGCTGCGGCGGCGAGTTCAGCCGCTGCAAAGCCAATTCAAGCCACGCAAACTGTCACCGCTGAGTGGGAACTCGTTGGTCAACGAAATCTCCTGGACCGGAACCCACTGCGCCTTCTTAGCGTCACTGCAAGCCTGGAGCATCCCCCCGGCATATCGACAATGGAAAACCACCAGCACATAGTGGTACCGTACCGCTCCTCCGGGGTCGCGTTCAATCTTGTCGACCACATCGAGAACCGCCGTAGGTTCCACAGTAACGCCTGTTTCTTCCTTCACCTCGCGTATGACGGCCTGCGCCACGGTTTCGCCAAGCTCGACCACGCCTCCAGGCAAAGCCCATTGGCCCGCTAGCGGAGCATGGCCTCTCTGCACCAGCAGGACAGCTTCGCCATTAAGAACAACCGCGCTCACAGCGAGAATCGGCGAAGATGGGTAGGCGCGAATCAATCCAATGGAGTTCGGCGGGGATGAATCGGCATCGGCCATAATCGGCCCTGAGGCGGACAGTGGTCTCCGGTCACTTGACGAAACGCCTCCCGTACTCCTCATCGAACACGATCCGGGAAAGTTCAAAGCGTCCGCCGTAGTGTTTGTCCGGCCCTTTGAGATGGCCGATCCCGAGCAGCGCGACTACGTGATAGCTGAGCGGCAGCTTGAGAACTTCGTGCACCTTGTCCTCCTCATAGCCTTCCATCGGTGCGGTGTCGTAACCCAACGCTTCCGCCATGAGCATCATATGCGTGAAAGCAATCATCACGTGGCGATTCAGCCACATGGGCATGTTTGGATGCGTGGACAGATAATTCGGAATGGTCTCCCGGGCCTGCGCCGCATAGCTTTCCGACATGCCCCCCTGTCGGCCCAGATGCAGCATTTCCTCCAGGTCCCCGTTGCGCCAGCCATCTTCATCTCCGCAGGCAACGATCACCACAGAGGCTTCTTCCACTTTTGCCTGATTGAAGCTTGCCGCCCGGAGGCGCTTCTTCTGCTCCGCGGAGCGAACAAGAATGAAGCGCCAGGGCTGCATGTTGTACCCGCTCGGAGCATGGCGTCCGGCGCTCAGAATAAGCTGCAGGTCTTCTTCAGCCACAGGCACACCGTCAAAACTTGGTGTCGCACGGCGGCTTCGAATCACTTCAGCTAAAGACTTCAGCGGTCTCTCGGTCGAACTCATTTCGTATGCTTTCCTCTACTTGTATGCAGATGTTGCAGTCCAATCTTGGAGCAAATCACCGGTGCCAGGTACATGGCAAAGACTGCGTCAGAGTTTATACCCCCGCGCCTAGGGAATCTGGTCCATGGGGAGCTCGATTCCGAATGGGTCCTGTCCCGGCGCCACAGCGTAGACCCACAGACCATGGAACGCCTGCCGCAGCTCCGGATGTGCCTGCAACATAAGATGCATCACGGCGATGTTCTGTCGGCGCGTGGCGACTGGATCCTGCACGCTTGGCGTGGAATAGCGGAGGACCAGATCGAGGCCCCCAAGCGAGCCGTCGGTGTGAATATCGGTAATTGAAAAGTTTTCCGCGCCGTTGCCAAGCAGCATGGGCTTTTGCCCCGGCAGGCCTGGTGGCGTGGCCGCCTTTTCTTCCCGCAACAGCTTGTCCAGGTTGGAACTGGAAACGAAATTGACCGGAACCAGCAGGTATTGCGCCGTCGTGTAGTAGAAGTAAGCGTCCCAGTCCTGCTTATTCTGCGCATAAATCCGCGCATGCTTCCAATACCAGAGGCCGTCATGACCCGCCATGGTTGTCGGTTTCAATGCGAATCCCGCCAGCTTCCAGGCTGCCGAGGGTTGCGAAGGAGGGTTGGCGGGCGCGGACGGAATCGGTTGCGCGAAAACCATCGTCATCTGCTGCGGCTGAGCGATCCCGTTTGCCCTGACCATCACGACGGCATACTTTCCCTTCTGCAAGCCGGCCAGCGTAAAGATGACGTGGGGAGGCCGATTCATGGATCCGCAGAAAAACTGGACCGGAGCGGAATTAGGCGGGCTGTCCGATGTGCTCAGGACATACATGTTGCGCACGAAAAACGTGGCCGATCGCACCTGCGGAGTAGCTTTCCCGATGCTGCTTAGGATCGCCGGCGCTTCGGTCGCAACTTGCGCGGCAATACTTGCCTGGATCGCAGCCGTGTTGCCGCGCGCAATTTGCTGCGCCATGTCCATCGCCGCTGTTTCCAGCGTGGCGCGCGTAGCGGTCGACATTTCGGCCTGAGTCGTGCAGCTTTGCGCCCGCGCCGGTCCGCATCCAGCGGCCAGGGCGACCCAGAGCCCTGCAGCCAGCCACAGGAGGCGAAGACCGGCCGGATCCCTGGAGAATGGAAGATTGCTCGTCAAAACCGAAAACCTCCACACCTGCGGGCCCAAACATTGCTAGTCTAGTACAGGAATGGCTTTTCCTTCTCAGAACCACCGATATACCTGTTTCGTCAAGGCAGATCGTTCGTCCGGCGGAAAGCTTCCCGGTGGTGCTTCCATCCGCCGGGGACTGGCCACACTCACGCTTTTAGGAACTTTTACGTTCTGCGTTGGCGCGAACGCGCAATCCACGCAGACGCCCGCAGCCCCGCAGACCCAGCCCACCAAGAGCGCCGCGCATCGGCATGCCAGTCACTCGAAGAAACACGCCGCCGCGAGCGCTTCCAAACCCGCCGCCGCAGCACCCCAGCCGGCTCCGCCGCTGCCTCCGGTACAGCAAAGCGCGCAGCAGGCAAAAATTCAGTTCCATCAGGGCATGTTAAGTATCGACGCGAAGAATTCCAGCTTGAAGGAGATTCTCGACCAGGTTTCTCATCAGACGGGCCTGCAAATCGATGGGCTGGACCACGACGAGCGTATTTATGGCCAGTATGGGCCAGATACCGTCGCCAACACGCTGACTGACCTGCTCGACGGCTCAGGTTACAACTACGTCATGATCGGTGGAGGCAACGGCGCGCCCCCTACCAAGCTATTGCTGACTGCGAATAACGGCGGTCCAGGCGCAGGAAATTCCGCTCCGCCCAGTCCCCCGCCTCCTGCCGCGAACGCCGCACCACCGGAGCCTGCGCCCGAGCCGCAGCCGACGGATGACATCAGCCAGCATCCTGCTCCCACCCCGCAGGAACTGCTCGATCAGCTTCGGAAAGATCATCCGCCGCAATAACGTTAACTGCCTATGGCTTCCGGCCGGGCGCCTAACGGGGGCGCCACATGCGCGCGCACATGCATACGAAAGATGGCGAAAAGGCTGGAACACAGACCGTACGCGACGGTCACTCCCAAGGCAAGAGAAGCAAGGGTTGTCGAAATCATCAGTAGCATCATCGAGTTCTACCTCTGGCGAAGCTGGCAGCAGGAGGCTCTGGCTCTGTTCCCGTCAGGCTCTCTCTTTCCACTTCATGCAAACTGCGGTGTTGTGGGCCCATTTAATCAGAACTCCGCGCGATAGACTAGTAAATTGCGCACCTGCCGTTATTCTCCGAGATTCCCTGCCCCGAAATGTTCCCGGAGCGGGACTTTGGCCATCGGGGAACCCGGTTAGCGGCGCAGGACAGCGCATACGATCACCCGAGAAAAATGCCGATTCAAAAGCTGATAGTTCGCGGAGCACGCCAGCACAACCTGAAGAACGTGACGGTGGAGATTCCCCGGAATTCCCTCACCGTCATCACCGGGCTGTCCGGCTCCGGCAAGTCCTCGCTTGCGTTCGACACGATCTATGCGGAGGGCCAACGCCGTTACGTCGAGACGCTCTCCGCCTATGCCCGGCAATTTCTGGACCAGATGGAGCGCCCCGACGTGGATTCCATCGAGGGACTCAGCCCGGCGATTTCCATCGAGCAGAAAACCACCAGCCGCAGTCCGCGCTCGACCGTAGGCACCATCACCGAAATCTACGACTACCTTCGCCTTCTTTATGCATCGGTTGGCGTGCCGCACTGCCCGAAATGCGGCCGCCCGATCTCCCGCCAGTCCGCCGACCAGATCGTAGAACGGGTCATGCATCTGGCTCCCGGAGAGCGAGTCATCGTGTACGCGCCGCTGGTGCGCGGCCGCAAAGGAGAATTTCGCGACGAGCTGGAACGGCTGGAGCAGCAGGGTTTTCGTGCCCGCATTGACGGCGAAGTGCGCGATCTGGCGGAAGATGTCGTCCTGGAAAAGCGAAAGAACCACACGATTGAGGCGATCATCGACCGGATTGCCGTCAAGCCGGGCGTGGAGAAGCGCCTGGAGGCAGCTGTCACCAAAGCCCTGCAGATGGCGAACGGGCTGGTCCTTGTGGGATTTCCTGGCGCGGAGGGGAAAACGGAAGAAGAGCTCTACTCCTCTTCCATGGCTTGCCCGGACTGTGGCGTCAGCGTTCCAAAGCTGGAACCGCGCAGCTTCTCCTTCAACAGCGCGTACGGCGCATGCCCGCTGTGCAATGGGCTAGGCAGCATCTACGACTTCGATCCGGCAAAGGTCATCGTGGATTGGTCCAAGCCGCTGCTGGAGGGCGGACTTGGACCGGGAGGAAGCTCGCAATACCTGTCCAGGCTCGTCCATTTGGCTGCCGATCGCTACAAAATCGACCTGAAGAAGCCTTTTGAACAGCTTACTGCCGCGCAACAGGACCTTCTGCTCTTTGGTCCGAAACGTGGGGAAGGCCCACGCACTGGTTTCCACGGCATTTTGCAGTGGCTGCACCAGTCGCTGGAAGAAGTCCGATCCGACAGCTACCGGGAATGGCTGATGGCCTATATGTCGGCAACGACCTGTCCGGAATGCCATGGCAGGCGCCTGCGACCGGAATCGCTTTCCGTGAAGGCCAACGGCCGCTCCATTGCGGATTTCACAGCCTTGTCGTTGACGGAGGCGCTCCAGGCCGTACGAGGTTTCCAGTTCAGTGAACGTGAGCAGCTCATTACGGATCGCCTGCAGCGCGAAATCATGGAGCGGCTGGAATTTCTGAACGCCGTCGGCCTGGGATATCTCTCGCTGGATCGCAGCGCGGCCACTCTGTCCGGAGGAGAGGGGCAGCGCATCCGGCTGGCAACCCAGATCGGCTCCAGGCTGCGCGGAGTCCTCTACGTCCTCGACGAGCCCTCGATCGGTCTGCACCAGCGCGATAATGAACGGCTCATTGAAGCTCTCATTTCGCTGCGGGATTTGGGCAACACCGTGCTCGTGGTTGAGCATGATGAAGACACCATTCGACGCGCCGATTACGTCGTCGATCTGGGACCCGGCGCCGGCAGGCTGGGTGGCGAACTGGTCGCCCAGGGAACTCCCGAGATGATTGCGCAGTCGCCTTCCTCCCTGACCGGTCGATATCTCAGCGGCAATCTGGAAACTGTGTCTCCCGGCGAACCTCGTGCTCCGGGCAAGCAGTGGCTGACCATCGAGGGCGCGCGAGGCCACAATCTCAAAAACGTCAACGCGCGCTTTCCGCTCGGCCTGCTCACTGTAGTCACCGGCGTTTCCGGGTCCGGCAAAAGCACCCTGATCAATGACATCCTGTACCGGGCCTTGGCGCAGGAACTCTACGGCTCCCGCGAAGAGCCTGCCGAGCATGACCGCGTGGAAGGCTCCAACCTGGTCGATAAAGTCATCCAGATCGATCAGTCCCCCATAGGCCGCACGCCACGTTCCAACCCCGCCACCTACACGGGTGTCTTCACGGCCATCCGGGAGCTTTTTGCCATGCTGCCGGAGGCGCGCGAGCGCGGCTACAAGGCCGGACGCTTCTCCTTCAACGTCCCCGGCGGCCGGTGCGAAAGCTGCCAGGGCGACGGACAGCGGCGCATCGAAATGAATTTTCTGCCGGATGTGTATGTGACATGCGAAGTGTGCAATGGCCGCCGCTACAACCAGGAAACGCTCGCCGTCCGCTTCAACGGGCACTCCATTGCTGACATCCTGGAGCTGTCGATCGCCGATGCGCTGACCGTGCTGACCGACATCCCGGCGGTGCGGCAGAAATTGGCCACGCTGAACGATGTGGGCCTGGGATATGTGCATCTCGGGCAATCCGCCACTACACTTTCAGGAGGCGAAGCGCAGCGGATGAAGCTGGCGAGGGAACTCTCCAAGCGCCAAACAGGCCGGACCCTCTACCTGCTCGATGAACCGACGACCGGACTCCACTTTGACGACGTTCGCAAGTTGATGGAGGTACTGCACCGGCTGACCGAACTCGGCAACACCATCCTGATCATCGAGCACAATCTGGACGTAATTCGCGCGGCGGATTGGATTGTCGATCTTGGTCCGGAAGGCGGCGTGGGCGGCGGCGAGATCGTGGCTGAAGGAACGCCTCGCCAGATCGCCGAAAATCCCGCCTCTCACACCGGTAAATTCCTTGCACGGTATTTCCCTGCCGCCGGTCAACCCGTAAACGCGAGCGAACCCGCTGACTGGACCCGTATAAACGGCGGTAGCGCTGGGCCGTCGAAGGATATAAAACTGTCGAAGGATATAAAACTGAAGACGCCGCAGAAATCCTCCCTGTCTCGGATTCAGGAAGACGCACCATGAATTGGAATGCATATCCCGCTCCGGAGCTGCTGCCCCCCGCGCCGCCAGAAGCTTTGCCGCATAAGCATCCGCCGGTCCGAGAAACGCCAACTCTGCTGGAGACTGTGGCTTTCTTTACGATCGCGGCGATTCTGCTGCTGGGTATCCAGGGGTTCGGCGCAGCGGTCGTATTGCACTGGCACCTTTTTGGACACATCGGTCTGCGGAAGCTTGTCTATGAGACGCGCTTCACCATTCCCATCATGCTGGTGTCCTACGGCGCGGTGCTGCTGGCGGTCGCCACCCTGTTTCGGCGCGTCTGGATGCGTCCATTTCTGGACGGCATCCACTGGAACTTCGACCGGGTGCGCCAATACTGGCCCTGGCTTCTGGGCATCGGCATCGGGCTGGGGTTTGGCGTGCAACTGGCTTCCAACTTTCTCCCGGTTCCAAAGGAACTCCCGGTCGACGCGTTCTTTCGCACCGCGCTTGACGCCTGGATGGTCGCGCTGTTCGGCATCTTTATCGCGCCCATCGCCGAGGAGATCGCCTTCCGCGGCTTTCTTTACCCGTCGCTGCGGCGATGGACCGGCATGGGGATTGCCGCAGTCCTGACCAGCATCCCCTTTGCGCTGCTCCACGCCCAGCAGGTCGCACACGCCTGGGGTCCGCTCGCCATGGTATTTCTGGTCAGCATCATTCTGGTTGCGGTACGAGAGCGGACGGGCTCCGTCGCCGCCTCGGCGCTGGTGCATGCCTGCTATAACCTTTCCATCTTCATCGTGATCTTTTACGGCAGCGGCGGATTCATGCACCTGGAGCGGCTGAAAGATTGAGCAGCACCGTTCTCAAGCAGCGCTTTTAGCGCGATGCAGGCAATCCATACAATGCAGACAGAGATGACGACCAGCACAGAACGCAACGACCAGCGCGCCGCCCTGCTCCACCTGATTGCCACGCTATCGTTCCGGCTCGGAGACTTCACCCTCTCTTCCGGAGCGCACAGCGATTACTACATCGACTGTCGCACCACCACGCTGCACGCAGAGGGTGGAAGGCTGGCCGGACTGGTGCTTTACGATGTGATCCGGCAAAACGACATGCGTCCCCACGCGATCGGAGGACTCACGATGGGTGCGGACCCGCTGGTTTCGAACGTCGCCTCCGCCAGCGCTTGGCATCGCATCGACCACCCCGAGTCGCCCCTGATCCATGGATTTTTGGTCCGCAAATCCGAGAAGACCCACGGCACGGGCCGACGCATCGAGGGTTTCTGCGAAGCGGGCGCGCGTGTCGTGATCGTGGATGACGTCTGCACCACCGGCGCTTCGACCATCCAGGCGATTGAGGCCGCGCGTGCTGCCGCCATGCACGTCGCCGGTGTACTTTGCCTGGTGGACCGGCAGGAGCACAATGGCCGCGCCGCCGTGCAGGCTGCCGCCCAGGACGCGCCCTTTATTCCACTTTTCACCGCCGCGGATGTTCGCGCAGCGCACCTTGCCGCTAAGCAGCAGCAATCCAGGTGACATTCGGGGTCGCACGCGCGCGGCGGCGCTTTGAGGTCCGTATCAGGGTTGTGCGGACAAAAACTGCAGCCCGAGTTCGGGACCCATGGCGTCAACTTTGGATTCGGTGGCGGGGGCCATGCGGAGCATCTCTGGCCAGGGGCGGGTGAAGCCTGACGTCGACCGCTTGCGCGTAGCTTGGATGCCCATTTTGCTGCCGTAGTCTGGCGGCCGTCAAAGGTAACGACTCTTCAATATCCAGCTTCCCGCCCGTGACGGACGGCGAGGATCACGACTTGCTTGCCGTCGTAGCGATACAGGACAACGTAGGCGCCCTGGCCGAATTCGATGATCCATTCCCGGAATTCCGGCGGCAATTCG
>DAHVZT010000114.1 GCA_027323885.1 Acidobacteriaceae bacterium | reverse complement strand
ATGGAAATCGAAAAAACCGATTCCCACATTCCCTCCGCCTCGGCTACTGCTAAACTCATTCCAAATCAAAATACAAAAGGAGCCTTCCCCAGCACGATTACTCCCCACCCTTCAGGCTCATCCTTCGATTGGAAAATACTGTGCAGCCAGGTGGGAGAGCTATTCTTTGCCTGGGTACAGGAACCCGGGTTGGCTACGCGGACCTGGGCAGCAGGCGCCCGGCCTTTTCTCTATGCTACGGCCAAGTCCGTGATCGCGAACCGTGTGACGGCCAGGACGCTGATGTCATCTTGCTGGCCGAAGGTCTGCGCGGCGGTGGCGATTTCGGCGGCGGTAATGGGCTTCTGCAGCAGGTCGTGAATACGTTCGAAGCCGAAGAGGTGGCCCTGTTCGTCGCGCGCTTCGGCCACGCCGTCGGAGAGCAGCGTCAGCGTGGCGCCGGACGCGAGGTCGAAGTGCATGAGCGAAAACTCGGGACTCTCGATCATGCCGAGCGGCAGCGCGCCTTCCATCGCCAATTCATTTCCGTTCACATACGGCGGCAGATGTCCGGCGTTGGCCAGTCTGACCGCGCCATCGGGGGCAAGGCGCAGCGCCAGACAGGTCGCATGGGCATGCCCGCGGCCGAAGAGTCGTTGATTCAGACAGTGCAGCATGACCAGAGGATCGGGATCGAATTGCGCCGTGCTGCGGATCGCGCCGACGAGCAGCGCCACCAGCATTCCCGCCTGCAGGCCATGGCCAGTCACGTCGCCCACGACAATCAGCACGCTCCCGTCGGTCGGGTGGGGAAGGATCTGAAAGAAGTCGCCGCCCACTTCGCGGGCCGGGCGGTATTCGCTTTCGATGATGAGGCCGGGCACCTGCGGCAGCGCCATCGGGATCAGCACCTGCTGCACTTCCTGGGCTTGCTTCACGTCCAACGCCATCTCGCGCTGGCGGCGCAGAGAAAACAGCAACCGCCGCAGCAATAGAAGAAAGATGGCTGCAACCAGGAACACGTCGTCGATCTGGCCGAGCCAGACCTGGGTGCGGAAAGGAAACCATACGATGCGGATGTGCAGAACTCCCAGCTCCATGGTGAACTGAGAGATTCCCGCCAGCACCACTACGGGCATCGCCAACCATCCTTCCCACCCCTGCTGGCGCACGCCCTCGACTGCGGTGCCGACCAGCAGCAGCAGGAACAAAAGCCGGACGCCGAGCGAAACCAAATGAAAAAATACGCTCACACGGTGCGGAATCGCAGTGAAAAAAATGTCTTCTCCCAGCGCATCGGAGAGCATGTACAGCAGCGTCAGGCCGACGAGAAGTTTCCCTGTCCAGGCCGGGCGCCGCAAACGAAACCAGACCCACCACACCATCACCCAGCCGCCCAGGATCAACGGCCGCAGAAGCACGTCCACAACAAGATTGAAAACCGCCGCACCTTGCGTCTGGGTCCATGCGCCCAGACATACATAGCCCGAGTACACCCCCGTCAACAAGACAACACCCGCCAGCCACCAGTAGAGCGAATCCGATCGGTCAAACAAAACGAGGCTGAAGGCCATGATTGCCAGCAGAAAGAAAAGTGCCCCCTCAATCGCCGACGATAAGTAGGAGCGGACCGTGTTCAGCCAGGCCAATTGGTACTGCGCCGCCACAACGTTGGCTTCGCCGAGCAGCGGGGCGCTGTGCATGCCGCCTGGGTTGGGCACCAGACCAAGCGTGCTGGGATCCATCCAGATGCGGAACGCCAGCACTTGAGTGGCATCGCCAGCGCCGCTATCGGCGTGTAGCTCCGGCAGTGGAAACATGGTTGGCTGGGACATATAGGCCACGGGAGACCCACGTTCCGAGAATTTGCCAAAACTCCCCAGCAGTTTGCCATTGACAAACACCTGAAAGGCATCGTTCACGTCCGCCGGGCCGGCGAGCGCCAGCTTCTGTCCGGGCCGCCGTGCGGTGCTGACCCGGATGCGATACCATCCATAGCCCCAGTAGCCGGGGTGTCCCTTTCCCGTCCAGCCCGGCACGTAGCCGGAAAATCCGACGATCGGATTGAAGCTGCCCGCCGTGGGCGTCAGGTCCACCGTCTCCCAGCCGGAGTCATTGAAGTTCGGATCGGCCCATTGCGGGTCGTCGCCCGTGTGGAACTTCCACGGACCCGTCAGCGCGACGATGGATTGGCCGAGGGTAATATTCGTCGTGGGCGCGGGGGGGCTCTGCGCCGGGGCGCTGAGCGTAAGCAGAGGCCACAGAACGAGTAGAGAGAACCAGATTGCTCTCATAAAGAGGCAGATAAGGAATAGCAGGCAGCGGGAAGATTAGCAATGAAGAATATTTCGTCAGATGAGGAAATAGGTTGAGCAAGCGGACCGGGGAGGAGCGGCTTGCGAGGACCCCCGAAAAAACGTCCCAAAGTTAGCTTGGCGAACCCTTCGACAGGCTCAGGCAGGGTCTGGGGCAACCCTGCGAATGGTCATTCAGAAAAGGCGGCACAGGCGGAGGCCTGGTCCGGGTGAAGCTGGGTGTACTTGGTAATGCCAACCATGGTGAAAACTTTTTGAAAATGGGGCGTCAGGCCGAAGGTCTGGATGGCCTGTCCTTTTTTACTTGCAGCGTACATCAACTGAATGACCAGCGCGATGCCGCTGGAGTTGAGATATTCCACCTTGGAAAAATCGAGCAGGATACGCTTGGACTCGGGCCCGAGGCCCTGATAAGTTCCCAGAATGGCCGGCTCGGACGCGCTGGTGATATCGCCGGAAAAACGGAGCGCGGTGATCGGGGCGCCCGAGCCGCAGTTGACTTCTTCCATCTTGACGCGTGTACCGGTTTCCTGCATGATGCTTCTCCTTCAATCCTCGGTTTTATGGAGGCGTATGACCAGACGGGCGTAACTTCCTGAGGGGGGCGAACTGACCCACTCCGCCTCATCCACGAGCGCCTGGATCAAAAACATGCCCATGCCGCGGCTGGCTTCTTCGCCGTGCATTTTTTTATCAATGTCGGGAGCATGGACGCCACCCGGGGGCCCGGTACCGGAGTCGAGCACCTTGACCTCAAGTGAGGTCGCATCCATGGACAGGATCACGCCGACGATGAGCGATTCGTCGAGCTTATTGCCGTGTTCCATGGCGTTGATGCAGGCCTCGGCGACGGCGGTCTTCAGGTCCTCAATGCGTTCATCGGCAAATCCCATCAGCCGGGCAACACTGGCAGCGGTTCCCATGGCGATTTTTTCGTATCCCAAACGAGAAGGCAGGCGCAATTCAATGCTGCTCATATTTGTGTTAACCAAATGACCTCCTCTATCCCTGCCTGCCCAGGACGAGCGCAGTCATATCGTCGGTCAAAGACTCCTGATTGGAGAAATTGTCCAAAGCTAGCCAAATTGAATCCAACATAACCTTTGCATCGCAATTGCGGCAAGCAAGAAATGCCTTCATGAGCCGGTCGGGACCAAATTCTTCATGGCCGCGAAATACCTCAGTCATTCCGTCGGTGTAGAGTAGCAGCTTCGATCCAGCCGGCAAGACAAACTTTTCGGCTATATAAGTGGCGACCGGCAGCATCCCCACAGGGGTACCGCTGGCCTGAATTTGAATGGCCCCTGCAGCGCCATTGATCAGAAAGCCTGGGTTGTGGCCCGCGTTGACAACCTCAATGGTATGCTCTTGCGGGTTGAGCCGTACAAATATCGCGGTGACATAGCGGCGGCGCGACTCCTCTCCTTCGCCGTGGTGCAAACCATTGAGATGCGCGGCAATGTCCCCCAGGGGCATGTTGGAGTGGGCGATGGCGCGAAAAGCGGACCTGAAGGCGCTGCCGACCAGTGCGGAAGCCAGCCCTTTGCCCGCCACGTCCGCCACCACAATCATGATTTCGCCAGAGGCAAGCGGAAGGATGTCGAGATAATCGCCGCCGACTTCATAACATGTCTGCGAGCGGCCTGAGATGGTGTAACCGGGCACGTTGGGAACCGATTGCGGCAGGAGACTGCGTTGGATGTCGCGGGCGGAGGCGAGGTCCTGCTTGACCCGTTCCATATCCAGGGTGCGCTCATGGTAGCGTGCGTTCTCAATTGCGACGGACGCCTGGACGGCAAGATGCTCCAGAAAATCCTGTTCATAGAGAGATAGCGGAGCGCCGTCGCGCGTGATCACCACCATTTCCGTGAGCACAGCGCCATTGTGGTCCAGAAGAGAAAACCGCGCGCAGCCCCGCTTCGGGTCAGAGGATGGCGGACGCAACAGAAACCGGGGAGGGATTTCTCCATACGAAAACGGAAACGCGGTAAAAAAGGCGCCGGCCATCTCCAGTTCGCGAACGGTGATTTGCAGGACGCACCGCAACACATTATCAAGCTCGATGGTGCTGTGAATGGTATGCGTGGTATCGAGAAGTGCCTGGAGCCTGACGATCTGCTGCTGCAGGTGGAGACTGCCTTCGAATTCCATAAGTACCTCCTAAGAAAGGCTGCCTTACCTTTGCTTGCTATCCTGCCACAGCGCAGAACCTTACGCCATGTTCTCAGTCGGCCAGAGTAGCGTTCTCGATCAAGTTTGTGGTTCGTTTTCTCTCCTTGGTCGCGTCGTTAGAGCGAGTATGGTGCGCCGCCGCGGGACAATCGCGGCCATCATTCCTGTCGCCAAGTTGTCACCTGGTGCGGACATTTCCCGCCGACTGCCAGCCCAGCGCGCGAATTGGGATCGCCCAGTGAAGCGATTCGCCGGCCGTCATGGTGGACGAGTCTGGGCCGAAGGCGCAGTGGGCCGCGGAGCGACCTTTTCTTTCGCCATGTCACTCCGCTCACTGCAGCCGCTTTCTGCGTGGAGACTCTACAGGCAAAGACTCAGACCGGCCCAGGATTGCAGAGGGAGCCTGGAGCTGAGGAGCCATTCATGTTCACTCTTGAACCTGGGTCAGACGGTGCGCTTTCGCTTTGCGGCACCGGAAGGGACTGGGAAATCTGACAGACGGGACCGCTCGATTCCCTGGCAATGAACTGGGTTGTCACCGCCACTTCTACGCCCGGTTTTCCTGGCTCCCGCAACATCTGCTGCAATAAACGGAAGGCGCAAAGTCCGATTTGATCTTTGGGAATACCGATCGAGCTGAGCGGGGGGTGTCCGTAGGCGGCAAATGCGATATCGTCCGAGCCGATGATGGAAATGTCGTTTGGGATATGCCAGCCGGAGCGAAGAGCTTCACCCATGGCGCCGAGCGCCATCAGGTCGTTGCCGCAAATGATAGCGGTGGGGCGAATCATTCTGCTGCGCATCTGCTGGATCGCCACAGCCCCTCCGGTGGGACTGCTTTCCACCTCCATACACCCGAGCAACTGCATCCCGTGCTCCAGCAGAACGCCGATCAGCAGCTTGCGATAGCGCCTGGCAGATAGCACGGTGAGCGGGCCGTGAATAATGGCAACTTTTCTATGACCCAGCAGCTTGAGATGCTCGACCGCCTGGAGAACTCCCCGCGAGTAGTCGATGCGCACGTTGCTCTTGTTGGGGAGCAGGCTAGAGTCATTCAGGCGCACGACAGGGATGTCCTGGCGCAGGAGACGGTCCACCAGTTTGGAATCGAATTGCGAGCTCATGACCGCGACGCCGCGGACTTTGTCCTCGATCATGCGCCGGACGGCAGCTTCCGCGCTGGTCTGCTCGTAATTTGTCATGCCCAGCACAAGCTCCAGGCGATCTGCGTGGCAAGCCCGTTCAAACCCCTTGATGAGCTGCGGATAGAAAGGGTTCTCGATATCGGAAATGATCATTCCCAATGCATTGCTGAACCCACGGACGAGCATTCGCGCTGAAGTGTTCTTGTAGTAATTCAGATCGGCGATGGCCTTCAGCACACGTTTCCGCGTCTGGGGCGCGATAGACCTGGTTTCATTCAGGACATGCGACACAGTCGTGATGGACACACCCGCCGCTTCCGCTACATCATGCATCGTCACGGTCATTTTCTTCTCGGTGCTGCCTGCAATTCATGCGGATTGTAAACCAGAAAGACGGCAACGCGGAAAAAGTCTTCGACCGTGGTGGCCGCGTCAGGTTCGATTTGAAGATTGGATGTCTGCCGCGCTGCACTCTCAATGCACGGGCGAGAGGTCCTGAATCGGACGGGCATGCTCGCGCGCCTGGAGTTGTCCGCAGATTTTTCTTTCCCGGGATGCGGAAGCGCTGTCGCCCAGCATGCTCCAGGCCGTTCCCAGCACAAAATGCGCCTGCGCGAACCCTGGATCCGCCTTGACGGCGTCCTGCAATGGCGCAATGGCTTGCCTGGGCCGATTTTGCATGATGTAGCATTGGCCCAACTCCAGCAGGGCCTTCGCGTAGTGGGGATTTGCACGCACCGCCGCCTGGAGAAATGGGATCGCTTGAGCAGGCTGATTCTCGCGGCGCAGAATTCTTCCCATCATGTAATTTGAGATCGGGTCGTTTGGAAATAACGCGAGTTCCTGCTGAAATTCAGCCTTGGCCTGCGGCATTCTTTGCAGCCGCCAGTCAATCAGGCCAAGGCTGGAGTGTATCCCCGGATAATGCGGATCGGCAGCAAGCGCGGCCTCGAATTCCTTGTACGCCTCCTGCTCCTTGGACGCGACGTCATAGGCCAGGCCCATCATGAAATGCGCTTCAGCGGAGCCGGGATCGATGGCCATAATCCTGTCGAACACTCGCGTGACGCCGGAGTAATTCTTTGCGCGCCAATACGCCTTGCCCAGAATATCAAGAGTCGGGATGTCGCTCGGCTGCAGTTGACTCGCACGCTCCAGATACCTGGCAGCCTCCGAGTAGCGGTCGAGCGCAAAAAGGTCGATTCCGGTCAGGTCGAGCGACTGGAATGTGGGCGTCGATTGGGAAAAGGATTCCAGCAGCGGAAGCGCTTGCCGGTAACGATGCGCGCGAAAAAACGCTACTCCCAGATTGCGCCGGGTGATTGGGTCGCCGGGTTTCCAGCGTAGCGCCCGTTCATAAAGGGCAATCGCCTCTTGCTCGCGCCCCTGGCGAGCGAGCGAAATCGCCAGATCATTCAGGATTTCAACCGATTTTGGCTCGAGTTCCAGCGCCTGGCGAAAGGCGCGCTCCGCCGATGCATTGTCCTGCCGCTGCAACGCCTGCGAGCCTTGCGCAATGTAGGATTCGAGTTTTTGCCGGGTTGCGGACGGAGCACTGCGATCTACCTGCGCGTAAGCTCGGCACCCTCCGCTGGTGAAGGCAGCGAGGCAGCAGAGGAGGACACCCAGGGCTCCCGAAGCTATTTGTCCGCAATTTGAGCCAGAAAATCTCATCGCTCTAGAAAATCATGCCACACAGTTCGCGGGCGGCGGCGGATTCCAGACGCGATGTACCAGATTTTCCACCGATCTGCCCGTTTTTGTTTGACTTTCCTTCACAAGCACGCTAATTTGGGATTCCATCAGACGCAAACGTTTGCTACGAAGCAAATTGCGCAGCTAGCTTACAAACACGAATTCACTTTGAGAGGTCACCCGATGCGCCCGCGAAAGCTACTCATTCCAATCGTTGCATTCCTTTTCACGTGTTTACCGATGTTGGGCAGAGCGCAGGAGCTCCAAGCGACTCTGAACGGCACCGTAACCGACACTGCTGGCGCAGTCATACCACGCGCTGTCGTAACAGTCACCGAGAACACAATTAACGGCGTCTCCCGAACCATTCACACCAATTCCCAGGGGAGCTATACGCTCACGAACCTGGCGGCGGGAACCTACACGGTCAGTTTCGCATTCAGCGGATTCAAGACCTTTACGGCGCAGAATGTGGTCCTCAACGTAGCCCAGACCCGGACGGTCAATGCGAAATTGCAGACCGGTTCGGTCAACCAGACGGTGACTGTACAACAAAGCAATGTGGCCATCGATACGACGACAAGCGCCCTGGCGGGAACCATTTCCGGAACCCAGGTCAGGGAACTTCAGCTCAACAACCGAAATTTTGAGCAGTTGGTGACATTGCAGCCAGGCGTGGTAAGCGCCCTTCCTGACGTGGTTGGTTTTGGTCTATACAACACCGATCTGATTGCGGTGAATGGCGCGCGCGGGACAGCCAATAACTGGACGGTCGATGGTGCCGACATCAACGATAGCGGCTCCAACTCGACCCTGCTCAACGTGCCGAGTGTCGACGCCATTCAGGAATTCACGCTGGAGAGAAGCACGTATGACGCGCAATTCGGGCGGAGCGGCGGAGGCCAGATCCTGGTCGAAACCAAATCCGGTACAAGCGATCTCCATGGCGACATGTACGAATTCGATCGCAACACCGCCTTCAATGCGAACAGCTATTTCAACAATCGGGTAGGATTGCCGCGCGCAGTCGAGCATTACAACGACTACGGGTATACCGTCGGCGGCCCGTTATTTATTCCAAAGATTTACAACACCGCGCGAAATAAGACCTTCTTTTTCTGGTCGGAAGAATGGCGCAAGGAAAGTCTTCCTGTGACCGCCAGCAATGTCACCCCGACGACGGACCAACTTCACGGAATTGTTTCGGGGACAGTACCCAACGCGCCTGCCGGATGCGTTACCTATGATCCTTCCACCAAGGACAGCACGATCAACCCGGCCTGCTACAGTCACAACGCGGCCGCATATTTGGCGAACATTTATGATAAGTATCCTGCCAACAGCGCCGGTTCCTATGTTTTCAGCTATTCGCAGCTCAACAATTTCCGTGAAGACCTGGTTCGTGTCGATGCAAACATAAGCCAGAAGCTGCATTTTTTTGGGCGCGCCATGCGAGATGAAGTGCCGCAGAATTTCCCTCAAGGCCTTTTCGCGGGAGGCAACTTCCCTGGTGTCTCGGCCGCCTCAGTCAACGCCCCGGGCGACAATGTCGTGGGTAACCTGACCTGGACAATTTCACCCCGCATGGTCAACGAGGCAGAATTTGCCTATACCCAGGGCGAACTGTTTTCTACCTTCAATGCAGGAGATGCGGCAGATTCCCCTGCATTTCGCAAAGAACTTACCAATCAGACCCAATATCAAGACCCGTACGGACGTATTCCAAACATTTCCTTTAACGGGGGTAAGATCCAGGGCGTGAATGTTGGCGTGACCCCATACCATGAGCGCAATTTGGATCGAAATCTGTTCGACAACTTCTCGTTTACGGTCGGCAAGCATACTTTGAGGGCTGGAGCTACCGTTTCCCAGATGTTGAAAACGGAAAATGCCGCCGAAGGTGACCCGTTCTTCTTATTCAAGGACTGGCGCAGCTTTCTTTTAGGTCGTTCCGAATATTATGCGCAGGCCAGCCGCGACATCGTTCCCGACCTGCATTACTACAACATTGAAGCCTATGCTCAGGATGATTGGCAGGTAACGCAAACCCTGACGTTGAATTTAGGGTTCCGCTACAGCTATTTCCCATCTCCAGCCGATGTCAATAACACACTGAACAACTTTGACCCTCTTGTTTTCGATCCCGCCAAGGCACCAGCCATTGTCCAGGGCGGAGGTCCAAACCAGGGCAACTTTGTTGCGGGCCAGGGAATTGTCCCAGCAACGTATGTAAATGGTCTGATATTCCCCACAGGCGCCGCTTGCGTTCAGGCGCAAAGAATTGCACCGGGTGCAACATGTTCACCTTACGGCAAGCATGTAAACCCAGATCCGTTGACGAACTTTGCTCCCCGGTTTGGATTTGCCTATGCCCCTTCAAAGGACAGCAAATTCGCCGCACACGGAGGTTTCGGCATCTTTTATGACCGTATGCTCAACGGCATTTGGGAGCAAAACGCGTTTACCAATCCGCCGCTGGTGCAGACAGCTACTGCAACAAACGTGTCCTTTGACAACACAAGGCAGGGCAATTCGCTTGTTCCACTCGGACCCAACGAACTGATTGCGACAGGAAGTCCGATTATGAAGAATCCTTCCTACATGGACTTCAATTTGTCGGCGCAAGATGAAGTGTTGCGCAATACCGTCGTGGAGGTGGCGTATGTGGGTTCTCTCGGACGGCATCTTTTAGGGGATCGGGACATTAACCAGCCGACTTTGGCAGCAAGGCGCGCCAATCCTACTTCCTATGTAACGGCGGTGGTTCCTTACCTTGGGTATTCGGCGATAACAGACAGGTCTACCGAATACTCCAGCAACTTCAACTCACTCCAGCTTTCTTTAAATCACCGTACGCAGCATGGACTCACAATAGGAATTGCATATACGTGGGGAAGATTGCTGACGAACCAATCCTATGATCGCGGCTCAGGAACTTACGATACTTACAATCCAAACCTGGATTACGGACCGTCTGCACTTAACCAACCGCAGACATTCATTACGAACTATGTATACGATCTCCCGTTCTTTAAGCAACAGCAGGGGATTGTAGGACATCTTCTGGGTGGATGGGAACTCTCAGGGATAACTACGATCAATTCCGGCATGTCATTAACAGTGAACCAATCGCTGGACAATTTTGACTGCCAGACTCCCGCGACCGGAACTGGCTGCGCGCCCAATACGTTTCCAGGCGGTCTGAATATGGATGTCGTCGATATCGCTCCGCGTCCGGATCGTGTTGCTCCGATACACATGATCAAGAAGCAGTCTCAATGGTTCAGCACTAACTCCTTCGCGGATGCTATAGGACACTTCGGTAATTCCGGCACTGGCGTATTCCTTGGACCGGGGGTTATCAACTTCGACATGGCAGGCATGAAGAATGTGAATATCGGGCGATGGGGAAGTTTCCAGTTTCGTGCGGAATTCTTCAATGCCTTCAATCACACGAATTTCAGCTACGTCGATACCAATACAGACAGCGGGGTTTTCGGGCAGGTCCTTAGTAGCCATGATCCCCGGCAGATTCAATTCGGCGGTAAGCTATACTTCTGATTTGAATTTTTAAGTTGAATTTGTTCTTCATCGCGCTGCTTCTGGAAGTTGTCAGAAGCGGCGCGAAATTTCTCGGTCAAGCATGTTCGACGATGGAACATGCTTGATCGCCAAGTCTGCAACATGCCCTTGCCGGAGAAACTTCTTGAAAAGAGCCAAGTTGCGTTGCTTCCTTCTTTTATCGGCCACTTGCGCATTGCTTTTGCCTCCTCATCTTCCGGCGCAAGCCGATCCCAGCTTGGCTCTTATACCATGGCCCGCTCATGTAACTCCAACCCAGGGCGAATTTGTCGTCGATGGCAAGTTTGGCATAGGTTATCAGGGCTACAACGAACCGCGTCTGGACCGCGCACGCCAGCGTTTCCTGGTTGCCCTTTCGCGGGAAACAGGCATTCCGCTATGGCGGGAAGCGAAGCTCAATCCCGCCACCTTCACCATTCGCGTGGCTGGACCGAGCGCGCCGGTCCAGAAACTCGGCGAAGACGAGTCCTATCATCTGGAGGTCTCGCCGACCAAGATCCTGCTTACCGCACCTAATCCGCTGGGTGCAATGCATGGGCTCGAAACGTTTCTGCAACTGGTGCGAACCACGCCAAACGGATTCAGCGCGCCGGCTGTCACGATCGACGATTCGCCACGTTTTCCGTGGCGTGGCCTCATGATCGACACCAGCCGCCACTTCATGCCTGTCGAAGTGATCGAGCAAAGCCTGGACGGCATGGAAGCCGTTAAACTGAATGTCTTTCACTGGCACATCAGTGACGATCAGGGCTTTCGCGCGGAGAGCAAAAAATTTCCGTTGCTGCAGGAAAAGGGATCGGATGGCCTGTACTATACGCAGGACCAAATCCGCCAGGTCCTTGCCTATGCGCGGGACCGCGGCATCCGAGTCGTTCCGGAGTTCGATATGCCGTGCCATACGACCTCCTGGTTCGTCGGCTATCCCCAACTGGCGAGCGGAAAAGGTCCGTATGAGATTGCGCGGCAGTGGGGAATTCTGAATGCTGCGATGAATCCTACCCAGGAAAGCACCTATACGTTTCTGGACTCCTTCATCGGGGAGATGACGGCTCTGTTTCCGGACGCCTATTTCCATATCGGCGGCGACGAGTGCAACGGCAAGGAATGGAACGCGAACCCAAAAATCCAGGCTTTCATGCGCGCTCATAAGCTTGCCAACGACGCCGCGCTGCAGGCCTACTTCACGGCCCGTGTGCAAAAGCTTGTTACAGCGCACGGCAAAACCATGGAAGGCTGGGACGAGGTCCTGCAGCCCAACACTCCCAAGGATGTGGTTATTCAGTCCTGGCGGGGTCAAGCCTCTCTGGCGGAGGCGGCGCAGCGCGGATATCGAGGGCTGCTTTCCACCGGATACTACATTGACCTGAACCAGCCGTCCTCAGAACATTACCTCGTCGACCCTTTAGGCGGCGATGCGGCCAAGCTGACTCCGCAGCAGCAGAAACTTATTTTGGGTGGAGAGGCGGCGATGTGGAGCGAATTCGTCACCCCGGAAAACATTGACACTCGCATCTGGCCGCGGACAGCCGCCATTGCGGAACGCTTCTGGTCACCGCAGGACGTCCGTGACGTCGACGCGATGTACCGGCGGCTCGCCACCGTGACGAAGAAACTGGAGTACATCGGCATTCAGCCCCGCAACACAACCCAGGTGATGTTGCAGCGTATGAGCAGGGAAACGAATCTGCGCCCACTGAAGGTGCTGGCCGCGACCGTAGCGCCTCCGCAAGGTTACTCCAGAGAGAGTCTGGCCACCTACAATGCATTCACGCCTCTCAATCGCATGGTGGATGCGGTGCCGCCCGAAAGCGACACTGCCCGCAAGTTTCATCACTTGGCGGAGAAGCTCGCCAGCGGCAAAGGCACACCGGAAGACTGGGATCGGGCCAGAAAGTGGCTTGTTCTCTGGCAAGGAAATGACAAGAAACTGGAGCCAACGCTTGGGCTCTCCGATCTGACGCAGGATTTGGTTCCTGTATCCAAGACGCTTTCTCAGGTTGCGGACATCGGGTTGCAGGCGCTTGACGCCCTGCAAAAGGGCACTCCTATCCCTGCGGACACGCGCCAGCAGAACATCGCGGCCCTCAAGTCCGCCGAAAAGCCGCAGGCTGTGCTGCTTCAGGCCATAGCTCCGTCAGTGGAAACGCTTGTGCGCGCCACAAAAACCGAATAAAGGAAAACCATGCTCTGGAAGTCTGTTGGATCGAAGCATTCCTATTTGCGCGTGCGCGGCGGGTCCGTGCCGTTATGCATCCTGGCCGCCGGATGTTTGTTGTTCCAGAACAGCGCTTTGGCGCAGAACCCGGCCACGCCGCCGGCGGGGAGCAAAGCGCCAGCCGATCTGGCCCTTGTCCCCGTTCCGCGTGAAATTCGTGAACTGCCGGTGCAGCCGCTGGCGAGCGGCGTCGGAATTTCCGCGCCCGGACGCGACCCTGAGGACAGGTTTGCTGCCGAGGATCTGGTCAGTACATTGAAGGGTCGCAGAATCAACGCCCGCCCAGGAACTAAAGGCAAAGTGAAGGTGGTATTGCTTCGCCAGCAGACCAAGAAAGCGGCAGAAGTTTTGGCACACTCACAGACCGCGTTCGACGCGCCTATGCACGACGAAGGGTATGC
>DAHVZT010000108.1 GCA_027323885.1 Acidobacteriaceae bacterium | reverse complement strand
GAGTTCGAGGCAAATAACCTTGCTGCGGACCTGCTGATGCCGCGCTCGTTGGTTGCCAAATTCATGAGACAAGGAATAAGCAATCCCTCTGAACTGGCAGAGTTGTTCCGGGTGTCTCTACCAGCTATGCGAGTGCGTTTGCGCTACCTTTATCAAGGTGAATACTAGCTGTTTTTCGACGGAAGCAAGCGACACACCTCTTGAAGCAACACTGAAATGTTATACTCACGAAGCGAGGCGTAGTCTCGCGCATTTGGAGGCGGCCCATCGATAAACGTTCTGCGAAACAGTTCATCCGGATCAATGATCGGATACGTGCGCGTGAAATTCGCGTAATAGACGAAAATGGCGAGCAACTTGGAGTATTGCCTCCGTTTGAGGCTCTGAAAATCGCCCGCGAGCGCGGCCTGGATCTGGTGGAAATTTCCCCCAATGCCGTTCCCCCGGTCTGTCGTATTCAGGATTACGGAAAGTTCCTGTACGAGAAAGATAAGAGCGAGCGGGCAGCGCGCAAAAAACAGAAGGTCATCACCATCAAGGAAGTCAAATTCTCGGTCACCGTGGACGAGCATGACTACCAGACAAAGAAAAATCAGGCGGCCCGGTTCCTGCAGGAAGGCGACAAGGTGAAAGCTTCGCTGCGTTTCCGCGGCCGGCAAATGGCTCACCGTGAACTGGGATATCAGATCATCAACCGCCTGATTCAGGACCTCGGCGACGGCGCTGTCGTGGAATTTCATCCCCGGATGGAGGGAACCACACTGCACGCGATCCTCGCTCCCGGCAAGAAAGTCGAGCCTGCGAAAAAGCCCGAAGCCGCAAAGAAAACTTCCGGCGCCAAGCCCGCCGAAGTCTCTGCGCCGCAGCCAGCTTCCGCCGCGCAAGCCTGATCTCCCGCCGCGCAGCACAAGTTCCATCAGCCCCACTCAGCTCGACTGAATGCGAGCGCGGGAATTCAGCATCGCGCTGAGTTCCTTCCTTCGCATTCACTCGAACTGCCTTGACGGCAGCTCGCAAACTCCCGTCAGCGTCCACCGATCGCCGGACTAGCTGCTCAGTTCGAGCCGCATCGGACCTTCGAGCGCTTCAATCTCCTTCAGACTCTGTCCCACAATTCCCTGCAGGTCTCCCCATATCCCCGAAGTCGCTTCAAGCACGGCCAGCAGCTCGCTGTCCCGTTTCGCCCACTGCTTGTTCATCCACTTGCGTTCTTTGTCTAAATCTCCGCGCAACTCGGTGAATTTTTCGGCAATGCATTCGATGCGGTGCTTGAACCTGGGCCCTGTCAGATACGCGTAAATCTGCTGTGCTTTCGTCTCCTGTCCTTCGCTGGAACGGCGCACACCCGCAAGCTCAATCACGCTGACGCGCAGAGCGTTCGCCACCGGCAGAATACAGCTCAGGCTCGACACCCAGATGCCGTCCCTATGATCGAAGTGGCTGACATCCTTCGGCATGGTTTGCGACACGATCACGGCCAGGTCGGCATTTGCCGCCCTCTGGTCGCTCTTCAGCTTGCCTAGCCAGGAATCCGACCATGCTTTCGTCCGTTTGGATTCCCACAGAATCTTCCCGCAGAGCTGGCCGGACGGATCGCGCACATGCTGGAGCACGTCGCCTCCGAACTCGCCCTTCGCCACCGGCTCAATCAGATCGAAAGGAAACTGCGCGCGCAGCTGATGCTCGAGCGCAAGTTCAAGCGACTCCCCTTGTGCTTGTTGCGAACTCTGCTCCGCCCTGCGCTGAAGGCTGGTGATCTGGTCGCGCAATTGCGCAATGGTGTTTTCCCGGTCCTGGACCTTTAAATCCAGACTGGCCTGTGCCTCTTTCAATGCTTGCGCGCGGGCTTCCGCCAATCCTTGCGCAATCCCTCGCTGCAGATTCAGTTGAAGTTCACGCTCTTTATCTTCCAGCTCCTGTTGTCGCTTCAACAGACCGGCTTCGGCGGCCTGAGCGATCGTGAGTTTGCGGTTCAGCTCCAGATTGCGCTCCCTCTGGAGAGCGGCGGCTTCCCGTTCCACCTTCAGCTCCATTTCCACCTGCTGGCGTGCGCGGGCAGACTCCTGTTCCGCAATCCTTTTCCGCTCTTCGTTCAGTTGCTTCGCAACGCCGTCCTGGACCGCCTGCGCGATCGCTTGCTGCTGCTTCCTTGCGGCGAGTTCCAGTTCCGCCGCGCGCCGCTCGTTCGCTTCCTGCAGCTGCGCCAGCCGCTCCTTCTCTGCCTGGAAGCTCTTCGCCTGATTCGCGAGCTGCTGTTCGTAATGCGCTCGCGTCGCCGCCACCACCGGCGCAGCAAGAGATTCGGTGAGCTTGATCGACTCGCCGCATTTCGGGCAAATCAGTACTGGATCGGTTTTCGTTTCCATGCGCAGGGGCCTCTGCGCCAGTCTAGCCTTGGCCCAATTCCAATTCAACCGGAGAGCGCGGACATCCGCCTCTCCCGCTCACCGCTGCGACCCTCTTTGCATCATCCAGTCCAGCGACTGGCCGGCGGCGGCAGGCATCGCCTGCCTCGCGGCCTTCGGCAGGTTCGAGGGGAACAGCGGATCCTTGGCCGCAATGGCGCTGACATCCACATCCGGAATTTTCGTATGGAGGACAGCGTTCATGCGATCGATAAACATGTTGGCCACCAGCGCATAGCCGGTGTTGGTTGGGTGTTCGCCATCAAGCGAGAAAATGCCTCCCAGAAATGCAAAACTCGTCGGCGTGCCGTTGATCGTCGGCGGATGATCGTGCAGATTGGCCAGGTCGGTGTGCAGGTCCACCAGCGTCGCCCCCACGGCCGCGGCCTGCTGCGCGATCACAGCGTTGTATCCATCCACCGTTTGCTGCACCGTAAGCACTTCCGCCGGAGTAAGAAACCCACTGTCCGTCACCGGACCGGCTTGCTTCCCCGCCAGGATGGACTCAATCTGCTGCATTCCATTTGGATTCACCAGGTCCGCCGCGCCGATCCCCAGTTTCGCGCTGAGCTGCGCCACGGGTATGTGGCTGGACGCGGAGAATTCCGCAAGCACCACACTGCCCGGAGTCAGGTACGGCGCCTGCGTAATGTCTGGCACGTTCCCCACGATCAGGTTCGCGGTCGTTTTGGACTGCAGCGCCTGCATCAACTGCGTGAATTCAGTCGTAAACTGCGACACAGGAGTCAAACTGGACGTCATTCCGCTCACCGCCGCGGCCAGCGCGTCGTTGGACCCGATCCACACAAACAGCGTCGAGGGCTTCAGGTCCTCGGCCCATTGCAGTTGACTGTAATCCTTTCCTTCGGCCAGGCCCGGAATGCCCAGCACAAGGTCGGTGATGATGTCTTCATTGGTCGTCGGCAAAGCCGTCGGCTGACGGTTGATCAGGTCCGACAGACGGTGCCCCGGTACCGCCAGGTCCGTGGCCTGGACGGTCACATTGTCACGCCCCGTCGTCGTGCCGGACTCCTGCCGAACCACAGCCGGCGGACCGACGCTGACCAGTTGCAGCACAGCGGGCGCGCCAGGCGGCGCGATCAGCGGCAGCGCCAGTTGAAAGCCGGCCTGCTTCGCAATCAGGTTCGCGTATCCGTTCGGCTGCTGCGTGTCCAGCAGCGAGCCGTTCTGAAAGCCTGCCGTCAGGGAATCTCCAATGAACACCGTGTTCTTGAAGTTCCCTGCGTTGCTGGAGTGCGTTCCCCCGGACGGCGAGATCAGGTTGCTCATGCATCCTGCCGCAAACACCAGACTCGCGCTTAAACTGGTCGTGAGCAACCGGAGCATCCACCGTCCCTCCGGTTTTGACCAACGGAAGAGAAATGATTTCGCGAAAAGCATGGGAGAGCGCCTCACACCTAGGGTTGCGATCACTGGAAGGTTGGATGCCTCAAAGGACCCGGTTGGCACCGGTCAGCCACGGCTTTTCCCAGTAAAATTCACTTCGTGGAACTACTCTGAAACCCACACAGGAGTTGAGAAATGGCCCAAACCCTACGCGCGGCGGTTGTCGGATTCGGTCTCGGCGGCCAGGTATTTCACGCGCCCTTTTTGCAGGCCGTCGATGGTATCGAACTCGCCGCGATCCTGCAGCGGCGTGGCAATGACGCTGCCGCGGCCTACCCCGGCGTCGCCATCGTCCGCAGCATGGAAGAATTGCTGGCGCTTCCCCACCTTGACCTGATCGCGATCAGCACACCTCCCGCCACCCATTTTGAACTCGCCCAGAAGTGCCTGCAGGCTGGCAAACACGTTGTGATCGATAAGCCCTTCGTCGCCACCAGCGAACAGGCCGCCAAATTGATCGCGCTCGCCCGCTCCAGAAACCTCGTGCTCGCCGCTTTTCAGAACCGCCGCTGGGATGGCGATTTCCTCACGCTCAAAAACGTCCTCGCCTCCGGCGAACTGGGCCGCCTGGTCAGCATGGAGTCGCGTTTCGATCGCTATCGCCCGGACCTTCGCGGCGCAATCTGGAAGGAGCGGGATGAACCCGGAAACGGCCTGCTGCTCGACATCGGCTCCCATCTCGTCGATCAGGCGATGGCGCTGTTCGGCATCCCCGAAACCGTTTGCGCCAATGTGCGCTACGAGCGCGAAGGCACCAGGGTCGATGACGCGTTCACCATCCACCTGCGCTATCCGCGCCTGCACCTCTGCCTGCACGCCACCCTGATTGCCGCCGCGCCGGGTCCGCGCTTCACGCTGCACGGAACGCTTGGATCCTATACCAAGTTCGGCCTCGACCCGCAGGAGGATGCGCTGCGAGGCGGCGCGAAGCTGGGCGGCCCGCACTGGGGAGAAGAGCCGGAATCCGCCTGGGGCAAGCTCACCACAATGCAGGATGGCAAGAAACAGGAACGCGCAGTCCCTACGCTACCCGGCGACTATCGTCCTTACTACGAAAACGTGCGCGATGCGGTCCTTGGCCGCGCGCCTCTGGCCGTTCCCGCCGAACAGGGCTGGCGCATCCTTCGCCTGCTGGAACTGGCGAGACAAAGCAGCCAGCAACAGCAAACCCTCTCCTGCGAACCGCTGGGTGCAACCCCATAGCAGGCACCGCAAGCGAGTGGATCTATTTAGGAAGGAAACAACTGCGGAACTACGCGCCCAAAAATGCTTTCAGGCGGACCCAAAGCACGTCCTTTTTCTTCGTTTCGCATTCCCAAATAACCAACGTCTGCCATCCCAACTCATGCAGTTGCTCAAGCGTCGCCGCATCACGAGACCTGTTGCGGGAAATCTTGGCCGTCCAGTAGTCCGTGTTCGATTTCGGGACACGCTTACCGCGTGCGCACCTATGGCCATGCCAGAAGCAGCCGTGAATAAAAATTATTTTCCTGAGTCTAGTGAAAACAAGATCGGGGCAACCGGGAAGCTCGTTCTTGTGCAGACGATAACGATAGCCTTGCGCATACAACAATCGACGAACGCCTATCTCGATAGAGGTGTTCATGCTTTTCACCGCCTGCATGGTTCGCCGTCTCGCCTCTGGCGACTCCATCATGCCCTGCGGATAGGCGTGGATTCCGATTCCCGCGCTACTGTTCCGGCGCGGCGAATCCGTGTCGTTCGCAGCGTATCGGGACCCTGATGCTCGACCTCGAAATCGACGTAGTTTACTTCCTCGTCCCTGCCGCCGAAGCATTCATGGAAGGCCTTCAGGAGATGCACTTCATCG
>DAHVZT010000061.1 GCA_027323885.1 Acidobacteriaceae bacterium | reverse complement strand
TTACAATAGATCGGTATCTGTCAAGGAATTACATTGAGGGCTCTCTTGGATAGCTCTGCCGGATACCCTCTAATTGATTGATTCAATTGGTTTCATTGCGCTTTTTGATTGGGAATTGTTGAAGCATCATTCACACTCTTTCAAAGCGCGTGAAATGCTGCCTGGAAACCAGTTTCTCTCTTATCCACTAGGCACTCCAACCCCGTTGCATTTGTGCAAACGCCGCTTGGATTGATTTCAGAAATTCTCAATTCCGTTGATGTGGTTTCCCGGTTGGCAAACAGTTTGGCATGGTTGATCCGGTAGCGAGTGGAGGCGCGCCGTCAGACATTCCATTTTTTTTGGACGAATTTAAGCGCGGAATACGGTCTATTGTTCAGTCGACGGGTCCGCAACGCAAGCAAGGAAATCAAAATCGCAGCCTTGGGCGGCCTGAGTGACGCGCTCCCGGTAAAGAGCGAGGTAGCCGCGTTGGTCCTTGGAGACTGGCCGTGTCCACTCCGAGCGGCGCTGATTGAGTTCGGCTTCAGGCACAAGCAGGTTCAGCTTTCGATTCGGAATATCCAGCGCAATCGCATCCCCATTGCGGACCAGGGCAAGTGGACCGCCTATGTGACTCTCAGGGGAAACGTGCAGCACGCATGTGCCGTATGCTGTGCCGCTCATGCGCGCATCGGAGATCCTTACCATGTCCCGCACGCCGCGCTGCAATAATTTTTTCGGAATTGGAAGCATTCCCCACTCCGGCATGCCCGGACCGCCCTGCGGTCCCGCATTCTGCAGAACGAGAACCGAATTCTCATCGACGTCCAATTCCTCGCTATCGATGCGCGCCTCCAAATCCTGATAGTCCTGGAAAACGACTGCGGGACCCGTATGCTGCCAAAAACGCCGTTCCGCCGCAACCGTCTTGATGACCGCTCCATCCGGGGCAAGGCTTCCATAAAGAATGGCCGTGCCGCCGCTCTCCATCAGCGGTGCATTGCGTTTGCGGATTACCTCTGGATGAATGACGCGCGCTCCTTCAAGATTCTGCCCCAGCGTTTTGCCGTTCACAGTGCGGCAATCGAGATGCAAAAGATCGCGGATTTCGGCCATCAAAGCGCGCAGGCCGCCAGCATAATAAAAATCTTCCATGAGGAACTCGCCGGAAGGCCGGATGTTGGCAAGCACGGGAACGTGGCGCGAGATTTCATCGAACAGGGGAAGCGGCAGGTCGAATCCCCGTCGCCGGGCCAACGCAACCAGGTGAATGATGGCATTCGTCGAACCGCCGATCGCCATGTCCACAGTGATAGCGTTTCGAAAAGCAGCAAGGGTCAGAACATCCGCGGGCTTCAAATCCTCCCAAACCATTTCCACGATTCGCTGGCCGCTATCCATGGCCATTCGAACATGATTGGAATCTGCGGCGGGAATCGAGGACGCGCCGGGCAGAGTCATTCCCATGGCTTCGGCCAGGGCAGTCATCGTGGAAGCGGTCCCCATGGTCATGCAAAAGCCGGGCGATCTGGCGATCCCGCTTTCGATGCCCTTCCACTCCTCGTCGCTGACCATGCCTGCGCAACGCTCCGTCCAAAATTTCCAAACATCTGTACCGCTGCCGAGCGGCTTGCCGTTCCAGTTGCCGCGCAGCATCGGACCCGCAGGCAGAAAGATCGCCGGCAGATTCATGCTGATCGCACCCATCAGCAGCCCGGGAGTTGTCTTGTCGCAGCCGCCCATCAGGACCGCGCCGTCGATCGGCAGGCTGCGCAGCGATTCCTCGGTATCCATCGCCAGCAGATTCCGGTAAAGCATCGGACTGGGCTTCATGTAAGTCTCGGTGATGGAGAACGCCGGAATCTCCACCGGGAAGCCCCCTGCCTGCAACACTCCGCGCTTGACCGCCTCCGCGCGTTCGCGCAGATGGGCGTGGCACGGATTGATTTCGCTCCATGTATTCACAATCGCAATCACCGGCTTGCCGACAAAATCTTCTCGCCGATGGCCAAGCTGCAACATGCGCGAACGATGGCTGAAGCCACGCATCGTATCCGGGCCGAACCAACTGTAACTGCGCAAATCCTCAGGTTTCTTTTTGATTGTCATTCTGTGGCCCCACCCTTCGAAGCGTAAGGGATACGAATCTGGGTGGCAAGCGTACCGGCCAACAGCATGCAGCCGGACAAAACCCACAAACCCGCGTCATAGCGCCCGGTGATCGTCTTCAGATACCCGAAAAGCCATGGCCCAACGAATCCCCCTAGATTGCCTAAACAGATCAGTCCAACCGCAGTGGCGGCGGCCGATTTTCCCAGAAGCGTGGTGGGCAAGGTCCAAAAGGCGGGAAGGTACGCCTGCGCCGTGAAGCCCACCAAACAAAACAGGCCCATCATGAGCCAAACCCGGTCGCGCGCCAGAACGGTCAGCCCCAGCGAGACTCCGGTAGCCAGCACCGGCAGCGCTGTATGCCATTGAAGTTTACCCGTGCGCTGCGCCCATATTCCATTGATTAAAATGCCCAGCGCGCTGCATGCATAGGGCAGGCCGGCAGCCAGAGTGCGGATCGCAACCGGCATGCCTTTCATGGTATTTGTGATCGAAGGCAGAAAAAAGATCAGCGCCTGGTTGCCGGTCACAATCAAGAAATAGACCACGATCAGCAGGAAGGTTTGCGGGTAGCGCAGCGCATCGATCACACGAACGCGATGGGCGGAAATCTTGCGGACCTCGTCCGCTTTCAATTCACCCATCAGCCACTGCTTCTCGTCGTCCGCAAGCCAGCGAGCTTTCTGCGGCAAGTCCGTAAGATACCAGAGCGTGACAAAACCCATCAGGACTGGAGGCAGCCGGTCCAGAATAAAAGCCCAGCGCCAGCCAGAGAGTCCGGCCCAGCCGATGTTTTCCAGAATCCAGCGCGTAAGCGGGATTCCGACTGCGATCGCGATCGGCTGCGTGACCATGAAGTACGCCTTTGCCCGGGCCCGGTCTTCCGGTCGATACCAATGCGAAAGGTAAACGATCACGCCGGGAAAAAAGCCCGCCTCCGCAATGCCCAGCAACAACCGCAAGCCATAGAACTGTGTGGTCAGGCGCACAGAGCCAAACAGCGAAGTGCCCATGAATCCCATCAGCACCGCGACCATGCCCCAGGAGACCATAATGCGCGCAATCCATTTGCGGGCGCCCCAGCGCTCCACGATCAGGCTCCCCGGAATGTCCAGCAATAGAAATCCCAGGAAGAAAATGCCCGCGCCAAAACCGATCACCGAATCGCTGAAGCCGAGATTGGTTTGCATCTGGAGCTTGGCAACTCCAAGGTTGGCGCGATTCAGATACGCCAGCGCGTAGATGAACATCAGGTAGGGAATCAGGCGTCGCGTGACGCGTTTTCGCGTACGGACCGGCAGTTCCCCATCCTCATTCGCGCTCATCTTCTCTATGTCCCTCGATTGTCTGGTGCGGTCCCGCAGGTTTTTGGTCAATTTTCATCATGATATATTCGTGCGGTGCGCCTCAACGGAGTCATGACCCCTATCTGCACACCGTTTCAATGCAGACGGAACTCCATTTCAACCCCTTTCACAGTGTCTGATTATGTTCAGGCTTTCTTGACAGATAGCAATCGATTGCGATAGCTTATCTCAAGATCGCATGTCAGAATCTAACTTACCCTCTGAGCTTGCCGACGAGGTGCTCTCCGAAGCTGGAAATTCCAACGGGAAAAGCATCTCGCGCCGTGGCTTTGTTAAAGGCGCAAGTCTCACCGCGGCCGCAACCGCTCTGCTGGACGGCGTAGCATTCTTTCTGCCCAGTGCAGTAGATGGCGAGACGATGAGCGCCCCGGACATCACCCGACAGCCCACCCTCTATGTGGTTCCGTACGCGCATCTCGATACGCAATGGCGCTGGGAGTTTCCCCAGACCATCAGCGAGTACCTGCTGAAGACCATGCGGTTGAATTTCTACTATATAGACAAGTATCCGCACTATATTTTTAACTGGACCGGGGCCAATCGGTACCGGCTGATGAAGGAATACTATCCCGCCGACTACGCGAGACTGAAGCAATATGTTGCGGCGGGCCGATGGTTTCCCGCTGGGTC
>DAHVZT010000003.1 GCA_027323885.1 Acidobacteriaceae bacterium | reverse complement strand
ACGAGGCACCATTTCGGCCACTACAAAGGCGTATCCGCCGGCAGGCAAATACGGTGCGCTTTTGCCGGGCTCGAGATGATGCTTTCAGGAAAGTCGGGCGATTTGGGCTGCACATTCTTCCGGGCGCGCAGGTAAAGACATTCATGATTGAAGACCAGGGAAAAAGTGCTTCAGCGTATCTGACATTCACGCTGCATGCCCATCTGCCTTACGTCGTGAACCATGGAACATGGCCGCATGGGCTGGAATGGTTACACGAGGCTGCGGCAGAGACTTATCTGCCACTGCTGCGCGTGTTGCATCGTCTGGAGCAGGATGGCATCGCGCTCAAGGCCAATGTGAGCATTACACCCATCCTGCTGGAGCAATTGGCACATCCTGTTTTTCGCACCGAGTTCCCGAAATATCTTGAGCGGAAGATTACGGCTGCGATCGAAGACGAAGCCTACTTCAACCAGAACGGCGAGCCTCACCTGGCGGAAACGGCTCGTTACTGGAACCGGTTCTTCCAGGAGAAGCTCGAGCATTTTCAGCAACTTGGGGGAGACATCCTCGGCGGATATCGCCGAGCCGCCGAGGCGGGTCTGATCGATATCATCACTTCCGGCGCAACCCACGGCTACTTCCCTCTCCTCGGCACGGATGAATCGATCAACGCGCAGATACAAACTGCGGTCGCGACCCATCAATGCCACGTCGGTCAGCGTCCCCGCGGCATCTGGCTGCCGGAGTGCGCGTATCGCCCCGCTGGCCTGTGGAGCTATCCCGTGGTTCCGCATGGCAGCAGCAAGCCGTGGCCTCCTATTGAGCGCAAAGGCGTGGAAGAGTTTCTTACCCAGGCGCAGATCAAGTTTTTCTTCGTCGACACGCATCTGGTGGAAGAGTCCGTAATGTTTACCCCCTACGAACTGCGCGCGGGCGGCCCGGTTGGCGTGGGGGCATCCCTTGCGGTGGAGACCGAAACTGCGCGCCGGTCTCTGTACCACGCGTATTACGTGGAGGGGCCGCAAGCGCACGACCAGCCGGTTGCAATCTTTCCCCGGGATCCCCGAACGGGCCTGCAGGTCTGGAGCGGAGACGCCGGCTACCCGGGCGACCCGAACTACCTGGATTTTCACAAGAAGCGCTTCCCGGGGGGTCACCGTTATTGGCAGGTGACCGGCACCAGGATCGATATTGCCTTCAAAACTCCCTACCACCCACAGAAGGCGGCGGCGCTCACCAAATCTCATGCCGAGCATTTTGTAAGCCTCGTGGTCGACTCGCTCAAAGCTGCCCGCAGCGACGCACTTCCACCCATTCTCACCTCTCCCTTTGACGCGGAATTGTTCGGACACTGGTGGTTTGAAGGCCCGTTATGGCTGGAGCATGTAGCGCGGGCTATGGCCCGTGCCGAGATACCCGTCGCGCTGACCAGTTGCGGCGAATACCTGAGCCGCTACAAGCCGGACAGCTTCCTCTCCCTTGCGGAAGGCTCCTGGGGCAAGAACGGGACGGATGAGGTGTGGCTAAGCGCTGACACCCGCTGGACCTGGGAGTATCTCTATCCGGCTGAGATAGCTGTACGCGAGGCTGCCAGCTCCGCCCACTGGAAGAACAGCCCGCAAGGGCAACGAATTCTGAAGCAGCTATGCCGGGAACTTCTCCTGCTGGAATCCTCGGACTGGCAGTTTCTCATCACCACGGAAGCGGCGCGGGGCTACGCGGAGAGTCGCTTCAACGAACATCTCCGGTCTTTCCAGACGATCGAGAAAATGTGGGAGAGGCATTGCGCCGGCGAAGTTCTGTCCGAAGAGGACGAGACCGCGCTCAAGAGCATTGAGGTGCAGGACAGCGTTTTTCCGCAGGTTGATCCCGGCTTCTGGGCGAAACGATGATCCCGCTCGCAAGCTACGGCATGTTTCCGCGAGTGAATTCTCCACAAATGGGTCGAAGACCTACTGAATCCAGCCCCCACCAACGACAGCCTCGCCGTCGTAAAAGACAGCCGCCTGTCCCGGCGTGACGGCACGCTGCGGCTGATCGAAAATTGCCACCAGTTGGTCCGGACCAGCCATGGAAACCCTGGCCCATGCGGGTTCATGGCGGTGGCGGATCTTCACCTGCACTCGCATTTCCCCGTCGAGATGCGGAATGGAAATCCAGTTCAGCCGGGTAGCGCGCAGGCTCTTGGACAGCAGATCGTCACTGCCGCCCACAACCACTTCTCTGTCGGCGCCGTTGATTCCAATCACGTACAGCGGGGAACCAGTGGCCACGCCCAGGCCCTTGCGCTGGCCCACGGTGAAGTTGTGAATGCCTTCGTGATGGCCGATGACTTCGCCGTTTGTCGTGACCAGTTCACCGCTGGTGTCCGGAATCGTCTGCCCCTGATCGGCCAAATACGCGTCGAGGAATTCCTTGTAATTGCCCCCCGGAATGAAGCAAATTTCCTGTGAATCGGGCTTGTCGGCAAGCGCAAGTCCCTGCTCACGCGCCAGCGTGCGCACGTCGGGCTTCTTATAATTGCCCAACGGAAACAAAGTTCGGCTGAGTTGCTCCTGGGTAAGTCCAAACAGAAAATAGGTCTGGTCCTTGCTGGCGTCCGCGGGACGCTTCAATATCCAGCGATTGCGAGCTGGGTCATACTCATTGCGCGCATAATGACCCGTGGCGATGCGTTCGGCGCCAATCTGCCGGGCTGTGTCGAGCAATTGTGCAAACTTGAGATGGTTATTGCAAAGCGTGCATGGCACCGGCGTGCGCCCGCTGAGATATTCCTGCACGAAAGGCTTCACCACGTCCTGCTCGAAGCGTTCCTGCTGGTTCACCACATAATAAGGAATGCCGAGGTGCTCCGCCACACGCCGCGCGTCATAGACGTCGTCCAGCGAGCAGCATCGGCCCTCGCTGGTCTCGGGCATACCCGGCCTGCCCGCAAGCCGGCGCTGGTTCCATAACTGCAGCGTCAGCCCGACGAGGGAATATCCTTC
Organism: Acidobacteriaceae bacterium; assembly: GCA_027323885.1. GTDB lineage: Bacteria > Acidobacteriota > Terriglobia > Terriglobales > Acidobacteriaceae > JAKAAZ01. The sequence goes on along the minus strand of DAHVZT010000003.1, from coordinate 204 downwards.
GGCCTTGAGCATAGCGGCGACCGTTGAAGAATCGACTCCTCCGGACATGGCAACGGCAATTGTTTCAGGTGTAGGCATAAAAATCATAAGACCCGACTTTGCAAGGACTAGCCTGGCAGAACCGCAGCGCTTGTCCGCGAGTCCGGATGCTTGCGATAAACAGGCGACAATTCACGCAGCTTCGCAACTGCCTGCGGCACGATG
>DAHVZT010000008.1 GCA_027323885.1 Acidobacteriaceae bacterium | reverse complement strand
AGGGCAAGGCCAACGCTTCACGCACTGGACGCTTGCCGTCCACCTGGCCGGCTGGGGTATCCACGTTGGCAGCTACACGTTCAGCGCGACCTTTCTGCTGGACACGCTGCTGTTCGTCGTCCTGCTGGTTACCGTGACCCGCCAGCAATTCCTGGAGCGCCGCCGTCAGACGCAGGTCGAGATGGAAATCAAGTCCGCGCGGGAAGTGCAACAGGTCCTGGTTCCCGAGGACGTTCCGGCCATTCCGGGTTATTCCATCGCCAGCATCTACAAGCCCGCTTCTGAACTGGGCGGCGATTTCTACCAGGTGATTCCGCTGCCGGATGCAGGCGCGCTGGTGGTGCTGGGCGACGTCAGCGGCAAAGGGTTGAAGGCCGCCATGGTCGTCTCCCTGATCGTCGGCACGCTGCGCACCCTGGCCGACTACACACGGGAGCCAGCGGAGATCCTGCGCGGACTCGACCGCCGGCTGATTGGCCGCAGCAGCAGTGGTTTTGCCACCTGCATCGTGCTGCGGATCCAGGCAAACGGAGACGCGGTCATCGCCAATGCCGGTCACCTTCTTCCCTACCGCGATGGTCAGGAATTGCCGCTTGGCGGATCCTTGCCGCTCGGCATTGTCCCGGATGCGGAGTATGACGACGTTGCCTTCCACATGCGAGAAAACGAGACACTGACCTTCTACACCGATGGCATTGTGGAAGCGCGGGGCCCTCAGGGCCAGCTCTTTGGGTTCGAACGGGTGCAGGAGTTGGCGCGCGCCGGTTCATCCGCCTTGCAAATCGTGGACGCAGCCAGCGCCTTCGGGCAGCAAGACGACATTACCGTTTTGACGTTGACGCGTTTGGCGGCCAGCGAACCGGCGCACGCCGCCACGGTAAGCCTGACCACTCAGATCGCGACCGTCTGACCAAGCGGCATCTCTGGCGATGTTCCGCGCCGGATTTCCCGACGTGGAATGGTGCTCACTCCTCGCGCAAAATCTTCGCCGGGTCGATGCGAGCAATGCGACGCGTCGGCAGAAACGTCGCGGCCATCGCAACAACGGCCAGCACGAAACAGGTTCCCAGCAGCGTCAGCGGATCGTAGGTGCCAATGCCGTAGACGAAGCTCTTCAGCGCCCGCAGCGCCACCATCGATACGGCCAGTCCCACAGCCAGCCCCAGGATGGTCGCGAACACTCCCGAGCGGCCAATTTCCACCATCGCCTGCCGGATGGACGACCCGAGCGCCAGACGGATGCCAATCTCCCGCGTGCGCTGGATGATCAGATTGGCGATCAACCCATAGACGCCAACGGCGGTAAGCAACAGCGCCAATCCGGCCAGCACGCCGAGCAGCATCACCTCCACGCGCTGCATGGCGAGTGCGTGCCGTTCCAGGTCCTTCATGCTGTAGAAGCCGGCGAAGGGCAGCGTGGGATCGGCCTGCGCCAGCGCCTTCTGCATCGCCTCCGTGATGCCGCCGACGGGGCCATGCGTGCGCACGATCCAGCTCGGCTGGAACCAGACATGCACGAGCGCAAGGAAATCCGAATCGACCTGCGTCGCCGGAACGTACAGAGTTGGTTCGCTGGCCAGCGACGCGTTGCTTTCCAGTCCGGGCGTCTTCACAACATCCGCAACCACTCCGACGATCAATCCCTTGCTCAAGTGGCGGCCAACCGCATTGGGCTGCTCAAAATATTTGCGGGCAAACGCCTCATTTACGATGGCAACTGCCTGGCTCCGCGCGGTATCGCTATCTGTAAACCGCCTGCCCGCCAGCAGGTGCATCCGCAGCGTGTCGAAATATCCCGGCGTGACATAAATTTCACTCGCCATCTCTTCCTTCCCCGCATTCTTACCGTCCGCAATCTTTACTCCGGAGTTAAGACCCCGCTCATATGGCAGACTCAGGCCCACCGCGGCATTCTCCACGCCGGGACTGCGCCGCATCGCATCCAAACTGGTCGTCAGCAAATGTTGGAACCTTGCGGGATCGTGATAGCGCGCATCGTCCAGCGAGACCTTGCCGGTCATTACGTTGTTCGCGTCGAAGCCCGGAGGGAGCGTCTCCAGATAAATCAAAGAGTGAATCAGCAGGCCCGACGCGGAGACCAGCACCACCGTCAGCGCAATCTCTCCGGCGATGAGCAGCGTTCGCATCCTCCGACTGCTGGAACCGCTGGAGGCGCGACTGGCACCCGCAGCCATGGCGGTGCGGAGATCGATGCGCCGCAGCTCCAGCGCTGGGAGCATCCCGAACAGGACGCTGGTCGCCAGCGATACCCCCAGCGTGAACAGCAGCACACGGCTATCGAGCGCGAAGTTGTTGGTCGGCAGCAAGCCTTCTGGCAGAAGATGTTGCAACAAGACAAGCGCACCCTTGGCGACACCCAATCCCGCAGCGCCGCCGAGCAGCGCCAGCACCATGTTCTCCGTCCACAACTGCCGCACCAGCGCGAAGCGTCCCGCGCCCAGCGCCATGCGCGTGGCCATCTCGCCGCTGCGTCGTCCGGCGCGCACCAGCGCAAGTCCGGCAAGGTTCGCGCAGGCAATCAGCAGAATAAATCCAACGGCGACCGTCAGCCCGAAGACCGCTGGACGCAATGGCAGAGCTTCACTCCTCTGCAAGGGAACACCTACCAGATGGATCGATGCGTCGCGGTTGCGGACGAGGGACTTTTGGAAAAGCCTCAAGGCCAATCTCTCCAACTGCGCGTCCGCCTGCGCCCAGGTGCTGCCGGGCTTGAGCCGAAGCAGCACGCCATAATTCGTCCCTTCGCCTTCGCCGGTCGTGCTCGGCTGGAGTGGCGTCCACAGGTCAACCGCCTGCGTCACTCCTTCATTGAGCGGTGCCTGCGCGCCACGCGTCAGCACTCCGACGACCGTATAAGGCGCGCCCTTCAGCCGTATCACTTTCCCTACAATGTGCGGATCGGAATGAAACGTACTCCGCCAAAGGTGGTTGCTCAGGACGACCACTGCAGGGCCGTTCGGACGGTCTTCCTCGCGCGTGAAGCTGCGCCCCATCCGCGGCGGAATCCCCAGCACGTCGAAGTATTTCGACGTCACGCGCAACTGCTGCACATACTGCACGCTCGACCCAGCCTGTAGATTGACGCCAGCTTCCATGCCTTCGGCCGCCGCCGTCACCGCCGGGACCTGGTCCCGCACCAGCAAATACGTCTGGCCGTCGGCGCTGTCGTCGTCCTCTACGCCTTTTGGCTCGCTCCAGTGCGTAATCAGGGCACCCAGTCGCGAGGGCTGCGGATACGGCAGCGGACGCAGCATCAGCGCATTCACCGCGCTGAAGATTGCCGTGTTCGCGCCGATGCCGAGCGCCAGAGTGAGAATGGCGGTGATGGTGAATCCGGGCGACTTGCGCAACTGCCGCAGCGCATAGCGAAGATCATGGAGCAGGTTGTGCATGGACGTACTCCGGGCGCGAACCTCTACGCAGAAAGATATACTGCTTTTTCCTCGCCAGAGTTCCCAATCGGGATACATTGAAAACAAACGACAATCGACTGCCCAAGGGGAGAGAAACTGTCCGTTTTCCGAAATCGCTGTCCGAAAATGGACATATGCGGAAAGTGGGCCTTACCCTCTGGCGTTCTGCGCTTCGCATCATCTAAGTCATGGCATTCGACTTTTTGGTGCAATGCATCAAAGATCAATCCAGGAGGTTGCCAACCATGGCAGCTTGGCAAGAATCGCAGCCATCCAAAAGCATGCGACGTACGGGTTTTCCCTTTTCGCTGGCATTTTTTTCGATCAGCGTCGTGCTTGGCTCTCTGGCTCAAACCGGGCAGCAAACTCCACCTGCCCCTACTCTTTCGGCCGAAAAACTGGTCAAACAGGTGGTCGACAACGAATTGTATGTCGATAAAAACGATCACTCGCACTGGATGTACCTCGATTCCGACAAACATCCCACGAAGAGCACCCTGAAGCTGGTGGTGGAGACGGCGGAGGCGACCGTTTCCCGGACCCTTGAGATCAATGGGCGGCCGCTTACCGCTCGAGAGCGAGCGGCGGACGAGGCGAAGATGGAGAGGGTCCTCAACGATCCAGCGGTGCGGGAAAAGCAACGGAAAACCGCCGAGCATGATGATCAGCAGGGCCGGGCGCTGACCCGGATGGTGGCGCATGCTTTCCTTTGGAAAAAGGTCAGCGAATCGAACGGACGGGTCATTCTCCATTTTGAGCCGAACCCCGCATTCCAACCGCCGACCTTCGAGTCGCGGGTATTTGCCGCGATGACTGGAGAAATGGAGGTGGACACGGCGCAGAAGCGGCTGGTCTCCTTAAGCGGCAAACTGTTTCAACCGGTGGATTTCGGCTGGGGATTTCTTGGACGACTGCAGCCGGGAGGCACCTTCCGGGTAGTTCGGACCGAGGTCGCTCCCCATGAGTGGGAAATTACGGAAACCCACGTCCACATCAACGGCCACGCGTTCCTGATCAAGAGTATCGATGAGCAGGAAGACGAGATCACCAGCCACTACAAGCCCGTTCCGCCGGGTCTTACGCTGCGCCAGGCGATCGACATGCTGAACAACGGCACGATTGGGAAGCAGTTGGGAGTGTCGCCGGCGAAGTAAGCAAGAGGCAGGCACACGGTGCGGATTTCAGCCGCCTGTGTATTACTCGCCTGCCCAAATGCCTTTTGCCACGGGCGCGGAACGCGCTTTGCACAGTCGAGGGGTAAAAATTCACATCGGGCAGGGACCGGGATGTGAAAAATGTGGAGATCGGGACGGCAAAACGGGGCCGATCTCCCCGCTCCGGAGGCCTTTTCCGCTTTTGCTTTTCCACGTGTACCGGTTTTCTAAAACAGGACAGTCCTGGGACACGCGCCGTGATAGGTTTCGCCGCAGTTGTCCTAATTTCCACCGGGAACTGCTACTGCTACTGGTTTTGTATTCAGATTATTCGTTTCTTAGAAGCAGGCTTTTGCCTGCCCCCGGCCCTTGCCCGGCGCGAAAGAGCCCATCCACGCTTTTGCAGAAGCCGCCCGGCTTTTCCGCAGCGGAAATTTGCTCTGGAAACTAAGGTTTTTCTCTACAATGAAGGCAACGATCCGAGGAACCCGCTGTTTGCACAGAGCGCGCGGAAGCCGCGGACGTGGACAACGCAGGGGAAAGAGTGCAGCGACATGCCAAGTCTGGAAACGCCGGAGAAGCCCGTGGTTGAGAGTACCGCTATGGAAATCAGTGTGAACCGGCAGCAGTTGCTGCGGGAGTTGACCGCCACTCAGGGAGTGGTGGAGCGGAAGACCACCATTCCGATCCTGTCCAATTTTTTATTGGAAGCGACGGACGACCGCCTGACCATTACGGCGACGGACCTGGACCAGAGTATTCGCACCTCCTGCGAGGCAAAAGTGAAAAAGCCGGGAGCATGCACGATCCCGGCGCGCAAGCTGTACGACTACATCAAGCTGCTGCCGGATGGAGAAATCGGCATCAAGCTGATGGAGAATCACTGGGTGCAGATTCGCCTGGGGCGGTCCAACACCAAGATGGTTGGCATGGCGCGGGCGAACTTTCCGCAGGTTTCGCCCTTCCCTACCGCTGGCGCGATTCGTTTGCCCGCGGCTGCCCTGCGCAACATGATCAGCAAAACGATTTTTGCGGTCGCCAATGAAGAGTCTCGCTACACCCTGAACGGCGCGCTGCTGCTGGTGAAAGCGGGCAGCCTGACCATGGTGGCGACCGACGGCCACCGGCTGGCGCACATTGAAAAAACCGGCGAGGACCTCAGCGTGAGCGGCGAGAAACGGCTGCTGATTCCGCGCAAGGCGCTTTCGGAATTGCAGTCCCTGCTGGCGAATACAGAGGAAGAGTTCATCGGTTTTTCCGACGATGAACAGACGCTGTATTTCCAGGTTGGCAATCGTGTCCTGACATCGCGCAAACTGACCGGACAGTTTCCAAATTACGAAGCTGTGCTGCCGCGCGACAACAACCGGTTTGTGATCGTGCGGACCACGGATTTGCTGTCTTCGATCCAGCGCGTGGCCCAGTTTGCCGATGAGCGTTCCGGCGCGGTCAAGCTGCGTCTGGAGCAGAACGAGATGAAGATTTCTTCTTCCTCCACCGAGGCCGGCGAGTCGGAAGATACCATCGAAACCCCATACAACATGGATCCGCTGGTGATCGGTTTCAATTCCTCCTACATGGTGGACTTTCTGAAAGCGGTCGGAGACGTCAGCGAAGTTCGCCTGGAATTCAAGGACGCGCAGACCGCAGGACAGGTGCGGCCGGAAGACGCGCAGGACGACTTCCGTTACCGGTACATCATCATGCCGATGCGGATTTGAGGCGCGAGTACCGTGAAACAAACCTTGGCCAAGTCAGCGGCCAGATGCTCCCCCGGTTGGACTTTCTCGCCTGCGGCATTGGGAAAATGAGGGCCCCCGCTAAGCAGCTAAACCCGCTGGCAACAAGGCACACCAGGCACAATAACGGACATCGGTAAGGACCTCCCCTGAACGCGCACAATGTAACCGGATGTGAAGCAGACCAGAGAACGGCAGTTTGAGTTGAGCATGCCGTTGTCTCCGCATTCCGGGAAGGAACTGAACGGTTCGAACTCAGGGTCCAACTGCTTTGCAGCCTGCGGGCAATGGAGGCGGCCGGTCAGGCGGACTTCCCTGCTTTTGCAAGTGGGCACACTGGTCGCACTCCTGCTCGGGATCTCCCTCGGGGCGCAGGTAATTTCTGTAAGCGGTGTGGTTCGCACCGCCGGAGGCGCACCTGTGGCGGGCGCAACGGTGACCGTCGCCGCTGCCAACGCGCACCAGGACCGTCACATCGCGCTCACCAATGCCGACGGGCATTTCACCCTTGACTCCGTTCTCCCGGGGCTCTATATCGTCACGGTGCAGCTGCCGGGACGGCCGACGATCGCGTCCTCTCCGGCCAAGGTCACGAGTGCGGGGATGGTCATCACCGTCTCTGACCGGAACGCGCTGACCATTGTCGCGGACCAGTCGGCGCAGCCGCCGATGGCCCCGGATTCCAAGCCGAACGCAACCGGCGGCGAGAAGTTGTCGAGCCAGTCGGTCAGCCAGCTCCCTCTGAATGGCCGCGACTTCAGCACACTGCTGCTTTTGGCAGCGGGAACGATGACCGATGTCAATGGCGCGACCAACTTCACTCAGCAATTCGCAATCAACGGCCAGCGGGGAGTTGAGGCGGTATTTGCGATGGATGGCGCCGACATCAGTGACCCCGAAATGGGCGGCAGCACCTTTACGAATTTCAACGTGGACGCGATTCAGGAGCTGCAGTCCAGTTCCGGATGGATGCCGGCGGAGATTGGGCGAGGCGCAGCCGGTTTCACCAACATTGTCACGCGGTCCGGCAGCAGCGGCTTTCACGGTTCGCTTTTTGAATTCCTGCGCAACTCGGCGCTCGACGCGCGGAATTATTTCGATCATCCCTCCATCGCGGACCCTGGCCGAATTCCACCCTTTCGCAGAAACGAGTTTGGGTTCACGAATGGCGGGCCGGTGATTTTACCGCGTGTTTATGATGGGAGCGGCCGGACCTTCTACTTCGGCGAATATCAAGGCTTCCGGCAGGTGCTGGGAACCACGCAGGTCCTTGCGGTACCGACCCTGGCGGAGCGTGCGGGGCGCGACACGATCACCTATCCCGATGGCAGCACGGACACGCTCCTGGTGCCGGTTGACCCCAGGATCGCCGCGGTGCTTGCACGTTATCCACTGCCGAACGATGTGAAGGGCGCGTACGGAGCGCGCACCTACGCGGCACCTTCCAACGTGACCACCAACGCCGATCAATTCTCGATTCGGCTGGATCAGAGGCTGGGCGCAAAGGGCCAGTTTCTGGGGCGCTTTACCTATGACAATCTGACCGGGCCGACGACCAATCCAGATCAGATGTTGCTCGATCCGAGTTTTGGCGTGCAGTACATCGACCGTCAGCGCAACGTGGTATTTACCTATACGCGCACGGTGTCGCCCAGGTATTTGTGGTCGGGTTCGTTTAGCATTACGCGGTCCACGCCGTCGTTTCCCACTCCGAATCACACCGACCCAGCGCTGAAGTTCACCGATGGGTTATTCGAGCCCTTCAATGCGGCCGCGGGCTCGGTGATGTCGGCCTTCGGCAATCTCTTCCAGGGACAATTGAATTTCGCGTGGACCTCCGCGCAACATGCGGTGAAGTGGGGCGTGGAGGCGCGGCTCAACCGCGACACGACCTATTTCGGGATCAGTCCGAATGGGGAGTACGACTTTGGCGGCGGCACCGTGTATTCGCCAACTTTTATCGGTTCCGCGAGCGGCCATCACAATGTGCAGCCGGGAGATCCCCTGCCAGATACTTTGAGCAGTCTCCTGGTGGGCTATCCCTATGGCTACACGATTGCCGTCGCGCCGCCCTATTTTTCCAATGGGCCTCACATTGGACCGGCGGCGATCAACCGCAATGATGTCAACGCGTATGTGCAGGACACGTGGAAGATCAACAGGCGCTGGGCCCTCGATTATGGGCTTCGCTATGAGGTTTACACCCCAATCCAGGAGAGGGCGCACCGCACATCAAGCTTCCTGGAGATGTTTCCGCCCGCGGGTGTGACGCAACAGTATTTGATCAATCCGCAGCCAGCGTACCAGAGCGGATGGAACGGCTGGGGACCGCGCGTTCAGATCGACTGGAACGCGCCGAACGGGTTTCGGGTGCATGCCGGTGGCGCAATCACGGTGATTCCGCCCAACATCTGGCAGGACAATTTCCTGACTGGATCGACGCCATTCACGGTCTATCCGCGCATCAATGCGGCCAGGAGCGGGGAGATTGCGTACGGATTCCAAATCACGCCGGATGAACTTCCACCAACCTATACGCCGCAGGGCCAGAATGTGTTTGCGAGCGGCGATCCAAAGAAAGTGCCCGCCAACACGGTGATGGATGTGAATCGCTACCAGCGGGACCTGGCTGCGCTAACGCCTGGACACCAGCTTTCCCTGCTCAGCTTGAACGCGGTCGACCGGCGCTTCGGAAACGGGTTTCTGCAATCCTGGACACTGGGAGTGGAGCGCGCGTTTGGCGGGCTCACCGCCGATGCGGCCTATGTGGGCACAGAGTCGTTTCGGCTGCCACGCATTTCCTATCCGAATGCTTACCCTGGAGCCGAGGCCCACTTTGCGCCGTTCACGAATTTCAATAGCAGCGGCGCCGTCACAGGTGGCTTCGGCTTTGAGTCTGTGATTACAGATACAGCCCACTCGTCGTACAACGCACTGCAGACGTCGCTGGCTGGGCAGGTAGGACATGCCGGTCCGGCCTTGCAGGCTGGATATACGTGGAGCAAGGCGCTGGACGATGTCAGCGGCATTCTGGGCGGCACTGGCTCGGCCGGTGATGTTGTCCTGTTCAGTCCGCAGAATCCATACGACACGCACGCGGAGAAAGGCCCATCGAACTTCGACGTGACGCACGCCTTCACGGTAAGCGCGGCTCAGGAGTTGCACCTCGAAGGCCTGGCAGCTCTCCCCGAGCGTGCGCTGGTTCTGACCAAGGGCTGGGAGTTGCTGAGCATCTCGACCATCACCAGCGGATCGCCCTTTACGGTGTATTCAGGAATCCAGCAAACAGGCTATGGGACCATTGGCGCAGACCGCCCGGACCAGATGGGCAAGCCCGATCTTTCCACCGCGCACAGCCGAACCCGCCGCAGGGAAGATTATTTCGGTCGCGGTACGAACAACACGAGTTTCTTCTCCATCCCGATTGGAATTTCCGGAGGGTCCGGGCCGAATTCCGGGCGGTTCGGAACGCTGGGCCGCAACACGTTCCGCGGGCCGGCTTACTACGATTTTGACTACGCGCTCATCAAAACAACTCCCATCGGTCACCGGCGCAGCGGTCTTGAGCGGGCCGACCTGCAGTTCCGCGGAGAGTTCTTCAACCTGTTCAACATCGTCAACATGGGGCTACCGGCAAACACCGTCAAGGGCTCCGGGTTTGGCGTGATCAGCAAGACCGCCGGAACTTCGCGCCAGATCCAGTTTTCCCTCAAGCTTATTTATTGAGGCAATTCGACGCGGCACGGTCAGGCGCGGGGACTGTCCGCGTCGCGTCTCCAGCGCTTGAGTCGGGCATCGAATTGACGAGGGCCGCCACGCTCTGTTTATCATTGCTTTGCCAGCAGAAAGCTACTCCTTGTGTTTGGGGATTCATTGGAATGTTTCGAAAACTCCTGGTGACGCTCCTTCTAGCGTTGCCGCTTTCCTTGGCATCTTGGACATGCCCAGCACTTGGTCAGGACACAGACACCCAGCCTTTGACGGCAACCGTGCAGAAACCCAAGCGGCCCGACCGTACCCGGGCGGTTTTCTACCGGAACAAGCTCGAATTCTCCTATGAGCTCGGCTACCTGCCCATCAACATCCCGCTGATCTGGGACGTCTTCCTGAACAGCCGTTACAGCAGGTGGCCACTGCGCTACACGCTGGTGCCCAATATCGCTTCTCTGCGCTGGCAGGTGGACGGCATCCATGGCCCGTGGTTTCTGCGGGGCAGTACGGACTTTGCCTTCAGCGGCTCGTTCACGGCCATTCCGCGAGGCGCGGAGACGCGGTATGCGGCTTTCGATTTTGGAATCCGGCGCAACTTTATTCCGCGGAACTGGTGGGCCATCCCTTACTTTGAAATACGTGGCGGCGTGGGCGACATCAATGCGAAAGGACCGCTGGGAGTCACGTATGCGCAGGGTCAAGACCTGACCTTTACCAACATGGTGGGGAGCGGCGTCCGGTTCGACTTCAACCCCAAATACAGCTTCGAAGCCGGTGCGACGTACATGCATGTTTCGAATGCCGACTTGTCGGAACCAAAAGTCACCAATTTCGGGATCAACGTGTGGGGGCCGATCTTCGGCTTCAATGTCCGCCTGGGCAAGGCCAAGCCCGCGTTGAATTGAGTGAGCATCGCCCGGAACCGGGACCCGGCGAGAGCGGCGGGACTGTTTTCCCTTCGGTGTAGGCCACGAAAAGGCCTGCCGTGCGTCCAAAATAGATAGAATCCAGGCACGAATGGATAGAATCCAAGCACGCTCCCGGGTGGGCCCTGCACATAACGCGACACATTGGCCTTTTCATTTCGGCAATCCTGATGAGCGGAATACTCGCTCTCCGGGGACAGGGCCAGTCGATCCCGGTTCCCTCCGCCGCACCGCAAGCCTCGCCCAGCGCTGCGAGCGCCGACCCTGATCCCAATGCAGCCACGGACGGATCCTCCGTCGTTCCGGGAGATCCAGCCAGGACGCGGAACCAGCAAACACCGGACCCGAAGTCAGCCGGAAGCATTGTGGGAACGGTGGAGGACGCGAATGGGAACGTAATGTCCGGCGCGGCGGTCACATTGAAGACCCAGGACCAGAAGCAGGACCGCACCGTGCGCACCGGCAGCAATGGCTTTTTCCAGTTCGACGGCCTTCCTGCTGGAACCTTCCTCCTGACCGTGACATCCCAGGGCTTCGACGCCTGGACAGGTCCTCCGATCAATCTGGCTCCGCGACAGCATTATGTCGTGCCGGGAATCGCGCTGCAGGTCGCGTCCGCGACGACAAGCGTCAGGGTTGTTCCGACGCGGCAGCAAATTGCCGAAGAGCAGCTCCATGCGGAAGAGAAGCAGCGCGTGCTCGGGGTATTTCCCAACTTCTACACCACCTATGTGTGGAACGCGGAGCCGCTGTCCGCACGACAGAAGTTTCAGCTTGCGTGGAAATCGTCCATCGACCCTGTCACGTTCGCCGTCACCGGGGCGGTTGCGGGTGTGGAGCAGTCGCAGAACTACTTCAGCGGGTATGGAACCGGCGCGGCGGGCTTTGGGAAGCGTTACGGCGCGGCATTTGCGGATGACTTTATCGGCAACATGATTGGCGGCGCGGTGCTGCCCGTGCTGCTGCACCAGGACCCGCGATTTTTCTATAAGGCTACGGGAAGCGTCGCTTCAAGGGCGCTGTACGCGATGGCGACCGTTGTGATTACGAAGGGCGACAATGGGCGGTGGCAGCCCAATTATTCCAACGTGCTCGGCACGTTTGCCGCTGCCGGAATTTCCAATCTTTACTACCCTTCCTCCAACCAAACCGGCGCGCAGCTTACGATCGAAAATTCCCTGATCGGCTTGGCGGCGAGTGCCGGAGGCGCGCTGCTGCAGGAGTTCGTCATCAAAAAGATTTCGACCGGTGTACCGCCAGTGCCCAGCATCCAGCCGGTCCCCGCCGTTCACCCCTAGACTGAGTTCGGGATCCGGACTGAGCGGCGCAAGGAGACGGATTCCTGCCCTGGGCGGCAACCGTTTTTCGAACCTGGTGGCCTGTCGCAAGGAAAACGTCAGTGCGAAATCGGGCAGGAAGGCCCAGGTCAGATGCGCGAACCTGGGGCACCCGCTCTGGCCACAGTGTTAACATATTCACCGCGACAGGCCACTAGTGGGATGGAATGCGGACCACGATGCCTGTGCTCAAGGTGTCCACTCCGTACCGGTAGTTCGTCCCGGTCGAGAACATCTTGGTGTATCCGAACTCAACCACCCGCCAGTCCACGCGCGGTTTGATTGCGAAGTCGACGCCGCCGAGGGCCTGGGCCTCAAAGGAAGCGCCGCCGTTTTTGTCGCCGCTATTGGCGAAGACGCCGGGATGAAACCGCGAGTACGAGTCGTTATACACTTCGCCGATCTGCGAATTTCCAGCGCCGGCCAGACCTTCCACGTATGGATGGAGCCGCGCGTAAGGGAGCTTGAACGCGAAGCGAGGTCCCGTCGACGCAAACAGAATCGATTGCGCCGGCGGCCCACCCAGGCCAACGTTCTTGGAACTGCCGGATTGCATGGTCAGGCGAAAGTCCGGTCCCAGGCTGAGAAATGGCATTTTAGAAAACACATGCTTGTTGTAATATCCGCCAAAGGTCACGCCGTACATCTGGGGCTCCATGGGGGCGTTGATATGCGTCGAGCTGAACTCACCATAGATGCCGATTTGCGCCATTGCAGAGAGCGGCGCAAGAAGAAGTAAAAAGGAGAAAAGTTTCCAAAGCCTCATCTAGAGAAATTGCCTCGCCTTCAAAAATTCCAGGAATAGTGAAACGAACACGCGATGCAGGTCGAGAGACGCATCGCGAATCCAGGTACTGGCAAACGAGAAGCCAGGCTGAGCGCCCAAGGGGCCCATTTTCATGCAGAGACGGGAGACGTGCAGCAGTTGCTGCTCCGGTTGGGGCGGAAACGATGCACACCTTTTTCTCTAGCTACAGGTTACATCTGTTTCCAGATGCGCAGCAAAGGCGCGGCATCTGTGTGCGATTTAGCCGGCTGCGGTGAATCGCCACGCATGTTAACGAGGTACGAGCGAGAGCCAGCGGGAGGCTGGTTGGTGCATGGCCCGGATCGCAGCCACTCCGGCGGCGCCGATCCGCAGGCATTGGGCCGCATTCTCCTCGGTCACGCCGCCCAGAGCGAACACCGGAACCGGGCCAGCGAGCCGGCAGGCCTCGCGCAGCATCGCGAGGCCAGTGCCCGCGAGCTCTTCGGAGCGGCCGTCCCCGTGCTGGATCACCTTTCCAAAAACGGGCGCGAACAGTATGCCGTCTGCTCCGTCCTCGCAGGCCTTTTTCACATCCCGCAGAGTGTGGCACGAAATGCCGATATAGGGCTGTTTCCCGGCAAACTGAAAAATATTTCGCACGTCGCCAGGCCGTAACTCGCCGGCGGCAGAGGGCAAATGGACTCCATCCGCGCCGCAGGCGATCGCTACGTCTGGCCGCCCGTTGATGAGCAGGCGCGTTCTGGAATGGGTTTGGCGCAGAATGGCCATCATGGCGCAAGCAAGATCCACCTGCTCGCGCGCGGACATATCTTTTTCACGCAACTGGATGAAGTCCACGCCGTTGGCCGCCCAGATCGCCGTCTGTTGCAAAAGCGCGGCGCGGCGTTCGGGTTCGCCGTCTCCAAACAGCCGCCGGTTTGTGATGGCGTAGAGCATCTTCCCTGAATCCATTGTCCGTGATTTCTTCCGCATCCCGCAGAAGATTGGCGGGCTGGTTCCCATCAGGACTGCCGTCCGATTTCCTGTGGTAGTGTCGAAATTGAGACTGGAGTCGACCGTCCCTATGGAAACTTTCGATCTGCTAGTTCTTGGTTCCGGGCCTGCAGGACAACGTGCGGCCATTTCGGCATCCAAAATGGGCAAGCGGGTTGCTGTCGTCGAGCAGCGGGAGTTTGTCGGCGGCGTGAGCGTGAACACGGGGACGATCCCGAGCAAGACGTTTCGTGAAGGCGTGCTGCATCTGTCGGGCTACAACTACCGCTCGATCTACGGCATGAACTATCGGGTGAAGGACAAGATCACGATGGCCGATCTTGCTTTCCGGGTCCAGCACGTAATCAAGACGGAAATTGACGTGACGGAGGCGCAGCTCTCGCGAAATAACGTGGAAGTGCTGACCGGGACCGCCAGTTTTGAGGATGCCACGCACATCCGCGTCACCAACTCGCGCGGCTCGAATGTCTACGAAAGCAAGAACACGCTGATCGCCGTAGGCTCGCGGCCCGCTCTCAATCCCAAGGTCCCGTTGAACGGCCGCAACATCATCAACAGCGACCAAATCCTGTTTATCCCAGAGCTTCCCAAGACGCTGATTGTTGTCGGTGGCGGCGTCATCGGCGTGGAATACACCTGCATGTTCGCTGTGCTTGGGGTGCGCGTGATCCTGATTGAAAAGCGGCCCAAGCTGCTGGAGTTCGCCGATCAGGAGATCGTGGAAGCGCTCAGCTATCATCTGCGCGATAGCCGTGTGACGATGCGATTGAATGAAGAGGTACAGAGCGTCGAGGACCTGGCGGACGGCACGGTGGTGGCGAATCTTGAAAGCAAGAAGAAAATCTCCGCCAGCGCGCTTCTGTATGCGGTTGGCCGCCAGGGCAATGTGGATGACCTGAACCTTGCCGCCGCCGGGCTGGAGGCGGACTCGCGCGGGCGCATCAGCGTGGATGAGAATTACCGCACGCGTGTGCCGAACATTTTTGCGTCTGGCGATGTGATTGGCTTTCCAGCGCTTGCATCCGTCTCCATGGAGCAGGGACGGATCGCCGCGGCGCGCATTTTTGGCGATGAGTCCCTGCATTCCAATCCAAAATATTATCCGTATGGAATCTATACCATTCCGGAAATCTCCTTCATCGGCAAGACTGAGGAGCAGCTTACCGAGGAAGATGTTCCGTATGAAGTTGGCGTGTCGTACTATCGCGAGATCGCGCGCGGGCAAATTCGAGGCGATACGACGGGGAGACTGAAGCTGATCTTTCATCGCGAAACCCGCCAGTTGCTGGGCGTGCACATCATCGGCGAAGGCGCCAGTGAACTGGTCCACATCGGTCAAGCCGTGATGGCGCTCAACGCAACCATCGACTACTTTGTCGATACCGTCTTCAACTATCCGACTCTTGCGGAATGCTATAAGGCCGCTGCCTTTAACGGTCTGAACCGGCTTGGAAAGGCCGACTGAGGGAGTGCACTGCCATGGCAAAAAGCGTTGGAGTTTTCCTGACCGGCCGAATTGCGACGGGCGTCATTGAGGGGCAAAGTCCATGCTCCTCCATCTCGCACTTCCCGGAGAACCCGGATGAGACCGATTCCCTGCTCGATACTCCGCTGGACGCGCTGCTGGACCTGGTTTCCGCGCAGATTCACAGGGCTGCACGGGAGTGTGGGCCCATCGATGCTGTGGGGCTGGCCCTTCCAGGGATTGTGCGGGATGGCGTGGTGGAGGATTCGCCGAATTTGATCCAACTGAAAGGCGCGAGGATTGCGGAGCGTTTGCGTCATCAACTGCAGACCAGCGGCATCCCGGCCCGCGTGACCGCGCTGAACGATGCGGATGCCGTAGCTGCCGGAATCGCCGCCAAGGTGGGCCGCCTGGACAAGTTCATTCGTGTCTGGACGCTCGGATATGGCATCGGCTTCGGGCGATACCCCTTTAACGAGGGTATCTGGGAAGGCGGGCATTGCACGATCACGCTGGACGCCGGAGAAACGTATTGCGGCTGCGGCGGACGCGGGCACCTGGAGGGCGTGATGGGCCATCGCGCCATGCGTCTGCGCTTTCTCGACATGGAGCCGGAAGAGGTCTTCGCCGCATCGAAAACGGGCGATCAGCGATGCGCCAGCTTTGTGCGCCTCTGGCACCGCAGCCTGGCGGCGGCGACCGCCAATTCGATCCACATGGAAGGCGCGGGACGCTTTTACTACACCGGCTTCAATGTGAAATTCCTCGATCTAAAGCTGCTGCAGCATTATCTGCAGCAGATGGTCAAGATGAGTCCGCTGCAGAACTATACAGTGGAAGCGCTGCCGATGACGGACGACCTGGCCGTGACAGGAGCGGCGATCGCCGCCGCGCAGGCCGGGTAGCAGCGACCTGCCAGCTCCGGCTGGATCGGCGGGACAACTTCACCGCAGGCGCGGTCTTTCCGATTTAGCGGGCAAAAGGGCGTGCGCGGAGAGCACGCGCCCTACAACTGTTCTGCGGTGCCGCCCCACTCCTGGGGATGGACGTCCGCGACGGACTGCGAAAAGGTCCAGGAATATCCCATAAAGTCTTGCGCGTGGTACTGGCGCTCGCCGTAGGGTTGGGTGACGGGATCTTGCGTGATTCGCGCGCCATGAGCTTTGGCATGCCTGCAGTGGGCGTCTGCGTCTTCAACGCGGACGGTAATCGAATGCCCCACGCCGAGGACCGCGTCCACTTCGTTCGGGCGCATTTCCCGAACGATCACCGCGCCGTTTCCCACATTCAATTGCACGCGGTGGCTTCCAATTCGCAAGCGTACAGTAAAGCCGAATGCGTTCGACAGCCACGCGGCAGCCTCGTTTACGTCCCGATAGGCAAGGACTGGAATGACACTGGCCGACGGTATCGATCGGTTCGACAGCATGGATGGACTCCGCCGGCTACTTGGACGGACTCTTTGTGAAGAGATTCAAATCGATGGCGGCGGCCATCGCTTTGAATCCGGCGTCGTTGGGGTGCAGATGGTCGCCGGAATCGTACTCCGGCAGAAAACGGAGCGGATGCTGGGGATCGCGCGTCGCTTTGGCGAAGTCCACCACACCGTCGAAAACATCGCTGGTTCGAATCCACTGATTGAGCTGCCGCCGGACCACCTCGCCTTCCGGGGAGTAGTAGCTGCAGCCTTTGTAAGGGGTGAGTGTCGCCGCGAACACCGCAATGCCGTGCTGGTGGGCCTGGACGGCCATTTGGGCAAGACCGGATTCCAGCCGCTGCGCCAGATTTCCGTAAGGCTGGTGATCCCGGGCATACCGGCCAATGTCGTTGACGCTTTCCATCACAATCAGATACCGGGCGTTGCTGCGGGCCAGCACGTCGGCGTCAAAGCGGGCCAGGGCGTTGGGGCCGGCGCCGTCGAGCAGGACACGATTGCCGCTGATTCCGGAGTTGACAACGCCGAGCACGCCCGCCTTGGCGGTGTTGGGCGCGGCCGCCAGGCGCGTGGCAAGGTCATCGGGCCATCGGCGGTTCTGGTCCGCAGTGGAGCGCCATCCGTCTGTAATGGAGTCCCCAAACGCCACGACCGCCGAATCATGCGGCGCATAGACGTCAACACCGCTGAGGAAATACCAGGCATTCTCCGTCGCGCCCGCGGGATCCAATTGCGCCGCATCCACGTGGTTGCCCCCGGCAGCATAGGAGGTGGTCAGCGCCATGGTATGTTCGGTGGACGCCAGCGCCATGCCCGGAAAGTACGTGCTGATCGCAAGGTTCGCGAATGCCGGGACGCGCAGCGCGACCGGGTCGCTGACGACGGTCGCGCCAGGCGGAATGACGATGGACGTGAGGTGGTCAAACGTCAATTCCCGGTCAGAGCCGTCGATGATCGAGCTACCCTGGGCGCTGAGCGCCACATGGGCAGAACCGATCCGCAGCGGTTCTCGACCGAAGCGGTTGGAGAACCAGACCCGCGTCTGGTCGCCACCCACGCTGACGTGCACGATCTGGCGCAGCGTCTCGCCGGAAAAGTCCGGCGCGCCGTGGTTGGACCTCAACATGGCTGCGCCCCAGGTGGCGACCCACGGAGCGCTTTTTCCAGGGTGCGATGCAATGTTGTCCGCTGCCAGGGACGCGCGGCCGCCCAGCAGGACCGCAAAGAGCGTGCACGCGAGCGCACGAAAGATTTCGGGACGGGTGCGGAACTTCCAATTCATAGGAAACCTGTGCCACCTCTGCGTGCAGACTTGTGTTGCGAAGAACAGACCAGCTTGAAACTGTCGCTTAGTAGGTCCGTTGGTACATTCCGGTCATCCGATCATGCCAGCTCAGGTTGTCCTCATCCAGAAAAGACCAGAAGAAGCCGAGACCGAGCGGGAGGCATGACAGCCACCAGGCGGCCAGCCTGCGGCGTAGCGCCGAGCGGCTGGGGTTTTGATCGTTGAAGGTGCAAAGTGCGATGCGTGCGTACAGCATTCCCGCCGTTGCGCCTTTGAGGGAGAAGAACATCAACTGATAGAGCAGCCAGAGAGCGGCATACACGACGCCCGCCAGCAGAATCCCCGTGAGCCCGGACGGGATGCGGGGGGTCGCCGCGGCGAAGACGGCCAGAAAGCCGAGAAAGGCGCCCGTGACCGCCGAAAAATCCACTGCGAAGGCCATGACGCGCCGGTCGATCGAAGCAGGTTGGATGAGCGAAGGCGCGACGTCGGATTCCGTTGCGAACCGTTTGCGCGAATAGAGTGCGGGTTCCTTGTCCAGGGAAATCGCGGCCCATTCCAGGCCTTTATAGGTCCGAACCGCGGGAATGTCGGCCTCACCGGAGTGCGTGGAAATCGAGCCTGACGCCTTGGGAGCGATCGCGCCGTGGCTTCCGTTGGGGAGCGCGGCCATGCGGGATACGGTTGCGCGTACCGGGCTCTCCGCAGCCTGTTTGGCCGGAGGGATTGCCGGAGTGATTGATGGCGCCGGTTGCTCACTTTTCTTTTCTTGTGCGGCGGAGTTTCCAGATTGCTGGACGAATTCGGGTTGGGACGTAGCTTCGGGCTGGACTTCGAAGATTCTGAGCTGCGACGATTCCTGCTCGGCGATCTCGGCCGGGATTGCGGGGACCGGCGGATCCGGCAAACGCGGCCGCGCCTTGTGCGCGGACACGAGCTCGCGCGGAAATTCAATCAGTTTCGAAGGCAAATAGGCCGGCGGCTCGACGACGGAAGACGCAAGCAGCTCCTCGAGCGACGGCTCGGCCAACTTGGGCGGCTGATGCAGCCGCATCTCCTGCGAGCGATCCGCAAATTTGGGCATAACAGCGGTTCCGGATGCCGGGTACGGTGTTCCGTACGGATCGAGCAAGCCCTGATGCTCCTCCGGTCCGCGCGACTCCGCGAGCTGAGCGGCCAGCGGGAGCTCCGGCTGCGGATCCGTGGCAAAGGCTGCTTCCTCGCCGGCCCCCTGCTCCCAGTGGACCTGCTGTGAATAGGCGCGGTTTGCCTGCACGGCCGCATACTCGGCGGCCTCGGCTTCCTGGGCGGCGTGTTCGGCCAGGGTTGCGGCCATGATTTCGCTGTACGTGGGCTGCTCGGCGTATCGCGAAGCTACGGCGCGAGCGATGCTCGAAGCCCTGGAACTGGACGAAGGCACCCGGAAGTTGGGTGTGGAGACCGGCGGCTGCGCACCGGACTTGGCACGGTGGGCCTCCACACGCTGCGCCAATAGCTGCTTCCAGTCTGGCGCGTCTGGCGACTGCTGTAGGGTCGGGTAGTGCTGCGTGGTGGACAATGCTGTGCTCACCCTCTTCTCCTATTTATAGCCCTGATAGCTGTGCAATTTCCAGCAATTGGCGCAGCTTTTCAGGATTCTTCGCAACCGGTACAAAACTGCGGGTACCTGTAGCTATTTCAGCATAGAAAGACGAAGCCGGGAGGGAGCAGGTCGCGGAGAGACAGCCGATCGCACGCGCCGGGCAGCAGCACGAGGAGCGTGGAACAGGAATGTTTAAGCCAGAGCAAGGGGTCGAACAAGGCCAGAAACTTTCATGCCTCAAAAAGGCTTTACACTGAAAGTGTTCCGGCCATGAGAACCCGTGCTTGTATCTGTATCACGCTGCTCGCGTTCTGTCATGCGGGAACAAGAGTACAGGCGTTGACCAATCAGTTTCCGCCTGGGGAAGCGGCCCTAGCGGCCGCTCAGGCTGCTCCACGAGGGGAAGACAATGCAGCGCCCGATGCGCTGCCCGATGCGCCCGCCGGCAATATCCCCATCGCGCATCCAATTCCCTCCGCGCCGGCCGGAGTACCAGTCGAAATCCGCGCCATTCAGCAGCGCAAGCAGGGCGATACGTACGTTCTGCGTGGCGAAGTCGAGATCGATTACCAGGACTACATCATTCGCGCCGATCACGCGACTTACAACTCGGCGACGGGAGATGTGGTTGCCGACGGGCATCTGCAGGTGGATGGCGGACCGGACGACGAGGAGTTTTCCGCCAGCCATGGAACCATGAATCTGAACGCGCAGACCGGCCATTTCTATGATGTGCTTGGCTCCGTCGGAGTGCAGAATGCCGGCAGACGCAACGTCTACACCACGCCCAATCCCTTTCTGATGAGCGGCAAGGAGCTGATCAAAAAAGGTCCCGACGATTATCAACTGATCGGCGGGAGCATGACATCCTGCCGGATCCCCAAGCCTCACTGGCGGATTTCCGCGCCCAGAATTCTGGTTCAGGGTGAGACGGCGAAGGCGTGGAACGCCAACTTCCGTTTGCTGGGATATCCGATCCTTTACCTTCCCTATGTGACCCACGCGGTGAATACCTCAGGCAGGCAGTCCGGTCTGCTGATCCCGGTTTTTAGCCCCTATGACAACATCAAAGGCACGGTCATCGGGGATTCGTATTACTGGGCCATCAACCGCAGTACAGACCTGCTTCTTGGATTCCAGTACTACTCGTTGCGGGGATTTGAGCAGAGCGCGGAATTCCGGTTTCGCGGCCATGGCAACGATTTTCTGCGCAGCGACTACGACGGGCTGGAAGACCGCGGCATCGGGCCGAACCACAGCATCAATCAGGGCGGTCAGGACACCCTGATCATGGGACGCCACGACCTGACTCCGAACACACGCGCTGTGGTCAACGCGGAGTACCTGAGCTCGTACACGTACCGTCAGGTTTTCGCGCCCAACTTCGCCCTGGCCGTCTCGTCGGAGGTGAAATCCTGGGCATTTCTGACCAACGAGAAGGATGGGTTTGCCAGCGACATCGATTTTGAGCGATATCAGAATTACGCCAGCGACTTGCCCGGCGATCAGGTACGGATTCTGCATCTGCCGGCCATCGAGTTCGATGCGGTTGACCATAGCGCCGCGCCTTCTCATCTGCTGCTGGGCGGCGAAGCCTCCGCGGACGTGCTGTCGCGGTCCCAGCCATACTATCGGACCAACGATGTCGGACGCGTGGATCTGTTTCCTCATATTTCGATGCCGTGGATCAAGGACGGCTGGACGTTCCGCCCGGAGGCGGGGGTCCGGCAGACGCTGTACTCGCAGAGCCAGATCCTTGGGCCTGTGCCTGGGATTCCACCACCGACTCCTCCCAATGTTCCGCCGGGCCAGTACGCCGTGCCCACTCGCGATTCCGCCAGCCTGGTGCGGGGCGCCGTGGAAGCTGGAATGCAGGTGCTGCCGCCGGTGCTTGAACGGGACTTTACCGGACCTGTCCTGGCCAAACATTTTGGCGTGGCGCTGCGCCATACCATTGAGCCCGAACTGAACTACCACTATGTTGCGGGTGTCAGTAACTTCAACAATGTTCCGCGCTTCGATCCCGTTGACATTTACAGCGACACCAATGAACTGGAATATGGGTTGACGCAGCGGCTCTTTCTGAAGCGGCTCCATCCCAAGCCATGCGATAAGGACCCGGTGAAAGCCAAGCGTCAGAAAGACTGCGGTGAGAAGTCGCGGGAATGGCTCTCCTGGTTTGTTGGGCAGAAGTTTTTCGCCGATCCGACGTTCGGCGGAGCGGTAATTCCCGGCCGCCGCAATGTGTTCACCAGCACTCTGGATTTCAGCGGCGTCGCCTATATTACTTCTCCGCGAAGCTTTTCGCCGATCGTCTCCAGGTTCCGCGCCAACGCCAGCGCCAACACGGACCTGGAGTGGGATTTCGATTATGACGCCAAGGCCGGACGCGTGGCGGCCAGCAATATCTTCGCCAACTATCGGCGCGGAGACTTCTTCACCAGCTTCGGCCACGCATTGCTGAACGCGGTGGGAGAAACTCCCCTGCCGCCGAACCAGCCGCCGAACTTCGTCAACTTCAACCAGATGCAGTTACTGCTGGGTTATGGCGCGTTGACCAAACCGGGCCTGAGCGCCGCAGCCAGCGGCGGACTCGACCTGAACCTTCGCTCGCTGGAGTATGCGACGGTCCAGACCAACTACAATTTCGATTGCTGCGGGGTTGCCGTGGAATACCGCGATTACTCGCTGGGAGCGATCCGGAATGAACATGTGGTGAGCTTCAGCTTCACGCTTGCCGGAGTAGCTTCCGCCGGAAATCTCAAGCGCGCCGAGCGATTGTTTTAATTACGAATTGCCGTGCGTGTGTGCTTGCGGTCCATTTGAGGGCGCCCGGCTTGTTCCGGTTTGGGCGAATCGCTCGAAGAGCCAAATAGTTGAAGGATTGTGCGCCGTAGTTGAAGGATTGTGAAGGGGCGGGGAGCGGGCCAACATGCTGATTCCAAAGGGACGCTGAGGTTTTTCCTGGTTCAACTGGGGAAAATTGCCTGCTATGGAAAAACAATCGAGCAGGTGCTCGGCCAACGGGCCACCTAGCGTGACAAGGCGTCTATAACCATTCTACCCGTTCTGGCCGAAATCCAGTGCCGGGGGTCCCGCGGTATTTGCGCGGGAAAGTGCATCGATCCCAGGTCTCAGAGGCAGGTCGATTCGGTGAATGATGCATCAGGCAATGCGCACCGGCAAGTGGCTTGCGAACACCTAAGGAAGTTTCCGGACTGCGACGCTGTGGCTGATTGCACGAGGGACAGGCAGGGATTGTTTCCGCTCCGCACTTGCTACAGAAGTGCTGTGATTGCGGGTTCCCGGTTTCGCTTCCCGAAAAAATCGCTTACGACGTGACCGTTTAGAAAGCTCTGACGCTGGTAAAAGCCGAGGATATCGGTACTCCTCCTAAGCTGAACTTCGATAGTGACGTGTTGGAGTGGTTCGCACCCGGCCCTTCGTCGTATACCTGTTTCATTGCGCTGCCTTTGATGGGGTTAATCCGAATCCCGTTCTCAGTTGGTCATATTGCTGCTGAGAGCCGGTGATGAAGGTGATATTTACAAAGTGGCATTTGCTGAATTTCACTTCCTTGAGCACAATAATGCCCGAACCTTCTCCCGCTTTGCTAGATGGGGACGCCAGAATTAACGCGCCTTCTGGGCTGCCCTCAATCGCATTATCGTAGACATCATCCCGATCATGGAGAAGCAAAACGGCTGGTCCGTAGATGTACGAATCAACAAAAGTCCTTCCCTCTATCACGTTACGAGAATCCGCAAAATCAGCTATTCGAATATATTTACCCTGGATCACCGGTTGGGCAAATTCAGCGTCGGTTGAAATCTCCGGGTGCTGTCTGCTTTGTTGATAGACATTGAAGCCGCTTATTATTGCCATCAGAATTGACGCGAGACCGAAGACAAGAAGCCAGCCGGATGGTTCGGCGGAAGCGCCTTTTGGCACCACTAGCCGAAGCCTCTTTATTTCGGGTAGAAAGAGCAGAAAAGTAACAAAAAACCCCAACATGCAAATACCGAATGCGATATAGGTGTGATTCCCGATGAAGAAATTCGCAGCTAGAGATACGGCGTTTGTGAGGACAGCCCCACCTCCGCGAGCGCGTAGTGTCTCATACCATTTTTGGGTTGCCATTGTGCAGATACCCTTCTACCCGTCAAAGCAGGCGCAACCTGCGTGCGTGATATTGAATAGCGGTTTTCTTAAACAGGTTCCATTGTCCTTCCGATATGCTTTGTGTGGCAAAGGCGATGTTGGCGGGTGGCTCAGGTCTGAATGAGTGTGCGGCATGTGTGTGCGGCGGGTGGGCCGCATCTTAGTGGCTTGGTTGACTCGAGGGTGCCCATGTCGCTTCTGAGAGGTGGGAATTGGCAGCCCGGTCCCGAGCCACCGCTGTCCATGGCGACTCAATCTCGACAATTCCCTGCTCGCCAGAACTGGAATGGCGGAAGCTTGACGACGCCCAATTCTCCGGCTCCGCCACAAGTCCGCACCCGCATCGTCTCAAAGGAAAGTTCGAAAAGGTTCCCTCGCCGCTGCCGGCCCAAGATGCTGCTGGCGTCGGTAACATCTGAACGTGACGAAAATGGAGATCGCCGGAATTTTGATAGCGGTTGGGGGACGAAGGTATGTTAATCCCGCATCTCAAAAGCGAGATGCGGGGCACCCTGGTTGAGACCGGGGTCACGCGCCTCAGAATGTAAGGTGATTCACACTTTCTGGATTGGATAAGTTCAGGAAGTCCCTTTGGTTATTCCGTAATACTCGATCCCACTCAAGCCAGAGTCGGCTTGAGTGGGGCACCCAGGCAGGGGACAAATTAATCCCGCA
>DAHVZT010000127.1 GCA_027323885.1 Acidobacteriaceae bacterium | reverse complement strand
GTGGAGGAGCTTCTTCCAATTGTTCGCGAGAGCTATGAAACGCTTGCGGCCAAGCATCAGGTCATCATTCTTGAAGGCGCGGGTTCGCCTGCGGAGATCAATCTGAAGCAGCACGACATCGTGAACTTGCGCATGGCGGAGATCGCCGATGCGCAGTGCATCCTTGTCGGCGATATCGATCGCGGAGGCGTATTCGCATCGCTTTTTGGCACAGTTCATCTGCTCGATCCCGCAGAACAGAATCGGATTGCCGGGTTTGTGATCAACAAATTCCGCGGAGATCGGGCGCTGTTGCAGCCCGGTATCAAAATGATCGAAGACCGCCTGCAGAAGCCTTGCCTGGGCGTGGTCCCGTACATGCCTGCCCTTGTTCTTGACGAGGAGGACAGTCTCGGGCTTCCCGGCGCAGCAGACGGGTCTGCGTGGGCCCGGCAGGAAGGCAAAGACAGGCCGTTGCGCATCGCGGTTCTCGCGCTTCCGTCCTTTTCCAACTTCACCGATTTCGATGCGCTGCGAAACGAGCCGTCCGTGTCCCTCCAGTTCTGCCAGGAACCATCTCAGCTTGCGCTGGCGGACATCCTCATTTTGCCCGGCAGCAAACAGACGGTGGAAGACCTGCTCTGGCTAAAAAAACGCGAATTGGATTCCCTCATTCTGGCGCATGCGGCGCAAAGCCTTGTTGTCGGCATCTGCGGAGGGATGCAAATGCTTGGCCGTGCGATTGTAGACCCACACGGGATAGAGCACGGCTATGAAGCTGCCGCGCTTGGGCTGCTGCCCTTCACCACGCGCATGAACCCGGACAAGACCACACGGAAAGTAACAGGTCGTACTTCGTTCCCCATACTTTTCGGTCAGCCCGTTCCCCCGTTGGATATTTCCGGGTATGAAATTCATGTGGGCGAAACGGTGCAGGCCGACAACATCCAGGAGTTCGCAATACTGAACGGGCGCGAAGCCGACGGATGCATCTCGCCGGACACGCGGATGATTGGGACCTATCTGCACGGCATCTTCGATGATGATGAATTCCGGCACGCGTTCCTTGCCGCAGCTCGGGCCTTTCACCACTTGGCGCCTGCGAAACGCATGGAGAACTGGAGAAGCACGCGCGAAAAGTCCTTCCATCGCCTCGCAGATACGGTTCGTGAATCGCTGGATCTGGAGCGGATTTTTAGCTGGGCCGGCCTTCCCTACCGCTCTGGGGTTCAGGAGAAAGCTGCGGAGCCAATCCATTGAACCGCTGCATTTTGATTCCCGCGGCATGGCTTCTGGACCAGTTGGCTGGTGACCCCGAATGGTTCCCGCATCCAGTGCGTCTCATCGGTTCTGTCATCTCGCGCGGGGAAGATTCGCTGCGTCGCGCTGGCCAGAGCGAAATCTCGCAATTCATCTCCGGCGCAGGCCTGAGCGCGGGTGTCGTTGTCCTCACGTATTACGCGACGAAACAAATCATCGGCACCGCCAGGGACCGGTCCCCTGCCGTCGGTGACTCGCTCGAATTGCTGCTGGCGTGGACCTCTCTGGCTGCTCGAAATCTTGAGCAGGAGGCGGCCTCCGTCGTCCAAGCGCTGGATTTTGCAAACCTGCCGCTTGCTCGTCTTCGTCTTGCGCGAATCGTGGGACGCGATACAGATTCGCTCGAAACGGATGAGATCTGTCGTGGGTTGATTGAGACGCTCGCCGAAAGCGCTTCCGACGGGATCGTGGCGCCTCTGTTTTATATGGCGTTAGGGGGTGTGCCTCTTGCAATGGCCTACAAAGCCATCAACACGCTGGACTCTATGATCGGCCACACCGGCGAGCGCTACTTCTATTTCGGCAAAGCTGCCGCCCGGCTGGATGACCTGGCCAACTTCCTGCCTGCCCGGCTGACTGCGCTTGGTTTCATTCTTGCCGCCAGCCTCTTGAAAGAAGCCCATCCGCAGGATGCCTGGAAGACCTGGCGACGCGACGGAGCCAAACATAAAAGTCCCAATGCGGGCCAGCCTGAGAGCGCAATTGCCGGCGCCCTGCACGTTCGGCTCGGCGGCGATAATGTGTACGGCGGCGAATTGATTCGCGCCCAACGTATGGGCGAAGAATATCCGGCTCCTTCACTTCCAAAGGCGAAAATCGCCATTCGTCTGGTCTCCGCCGTAACACTGCTCGCGCTTGGGTGCGGAACTCTGGTTGCGTGCTTACAGTCACGCCAGCCCCAAGGGGCCGCGCGATGAGCGAACACACTCCGCTGCACGGCGGCCAACTGCGACGCATTTCTGAACGCTTCCAGATTCCTTCTTCCTGCCTGTTGGATTTCAGCGCCAACATCAATCCGGACGGACCACCCGCACGCCTGCTCTCCACCTTACGGACTGTCCTCGAAGATCTCTCGAATCTGACTTCCTATCCCGATCTGGAAGAATGCCATCTGAAGCGATGCCTTGCCGGTTACGCCGGAGTCGGCCCGGCCAACCTGATAGTCGCGAACGGCTTTATTCCGCTGCTGGATTCCGTGCTTCGCAAATGCAGGGTCCAACGCTGTCTTCTTCCCGTCCCTGCCTTCGTGGAATATCGGAGAAGCCTCGCCCGTGCTGGAGTAGAGGTCGTGCCGCATATCCTCACTCCGGAATCGGATTTCCGCTATGACTTCAATGCGCTAATTCAGGGCGACCATGATGTTGTATTGCTGGCCAACCCGCAGAACCCGTCGGGCGTGCTCGCCAGCAGAGATGCTCTGCTCCGTTTTGTCTCAAGGTGCGCGGAACAAAAGATCACGATCCTCCTGGATGAGGCGTTCATCGACTACTCGCCGCTCGATTCCCTTACCGCAGATGCCGAGCGGTTTCCGAATCTGATCGTCTTCCGCTCAGTGACCAAGTTCCACGGCGTTCCGGGGCTCAGAGTGGGCTATGCAGCGGCCAATGAAGCGCTTGCGCGGGCCATCCATGAGGACCTGCCGCCCTGGTCCGTTACCAATCTCGCTTCGGCCGCCATCGCTTCCGCATTGACAGATCTCAGCTTCGCGGAACGCACCAGAACGCGAAACGATGTCCGAAGAACCGCCATGAGAACCGGCCTCGACTTATTGGGCGTCCACACCTATTCTTCAGCCGCGAACTTCCTGCTCTTTCGTGTGCCGGAGGGCATCTCCGCGGAGCACCTCTGGCGACACCTGATCGCCGAACACCATCTGGTTTTGCGAGACTGTTCCAATTATGAATCCTTGCCGCTGGGACACTTGCGCGCTGCGGTCCGCACGGATGAAGAGAATGAAAGACTGATTGGGGCGATCGCCCGGTCGCTGCCGCGTTGTCGAGGAACCGCGCCCGGCGGCGCCAAATGAGGAGGTTATGAGAGGCGCAGAAAAAGGTAAGGTGTACCTGGTCGGCTCCGGGCCAGGCGATCCGGATCTATTGACTATGCGTGCTGTCCAACTGCTGCAGACGGCGGACATCGTGCTCCACGACGATCTGGTCACCGAGGACGTACTCCAACTGGTGCATCGCGGCGCTACCGCGACGAGCGTCGGTAAGCGTTTTGGCAAACCGAAAATTACCCAGGCAGGAATCAACCGCCTGATGGTCGAATCCGCGCACGCGGGGCAGTCTGTGGTCCGGCTTAAGAGTGGAGATCCCCTTGTATTTGGACGCGCTGCGGAAGAAATTGCCGCCCTGCGCGAGGCGGGGATTCCATTTGAAGTGGTGCCGGGAGTGACTGCAGCCTTTGCAGCAGGGGCCATGTTGAGCTTGCCGCTCACAGACCGGCAGAGCGCGTCGAAGCTGATCTTCTGCACCGGACATTACTCCGCGGATAAGCTGGAGTCTCCACCGATCTGGAACGGACCTCCACCTGAAGATGCGACGCTGGTGGTCTACATGCCAGGGCGCAATCTGGCCCGCATCGCGCAGGAACTTAAGGCAGCGGGTGTGCAGGGGAACACGCCTTGCTGCGCTGTGTCGCAAGTAGCGACCGCACGACAGAGTTACGCCGCTTGCAGACTGGCTGATCTCGCCGAGCTGGAATGCGGGCCCGCGCCGCTCTTGCTGCTGATCGGGCGCGCCATGGAATCCCTGATGCCGGACCCGGCCTGAGTACCCGGCCGAAGCTCCTCGAACCGATGAAAGCAGATTTGTGACCTCAGCGGAGAGGCCCCTAGATGCGAATGAAAATCTTGTTGCGATACATCCAGAAGAGAATTAGCCAGTAGGTACCCAGCGTGAGAGACCCCAGCACCAGCGGCTCCAGCGCTGTTCCAAAAACATTCAGCGTCGACATTCCGAGGTGAATACGGAAGCTGCTCTCAACGAAATCCTCAAAGAGATGCGCGATCATATAGGCCGCAATGGAATTCATGCCGACGACGACCAGAGGAAATGCCAGGCGCGTGTGGTGTTTCGCGTCCACGATCCAGGAGAAGGCTGCGAGGAATAGAAAGCACACTCCACCGCTGAACAGCGTCCATGCTGGCGTCCAGATTCGCTTCACGATCGGGCAGACTCCTGTGAAGTGAAGCAAAAGGCCAGCCCCGGCCAGGACTCCCGCGGCGATCAGGAGCTTGCGAAAAGGAATAGCGGGAGCGCTGGCGATCAGCCAGCGGCCTCCAGCCAATCCCAACAGCATGGTTCCCAACGTGGGAATAAAGCTCAGCGTCAGGTATCCACCGTCATTGAATACAAAGGGGCTCGTGCGAGGCCACAAATTGAGAAACCACACGTCGAAGGCCTGGCCCAGGTTGCTGTTCTTGTTCCAGTGCGAGGCGAATCCATGCAGCAGATGTTGATGCCAGTCGGCAGGAACACCCACGGACGCATACGGAAAGTTGGGGCCTGGAGCAGGATAGAGCGCCCAAGCTAGCCAATACCCAAAAAGAAGAACGCCCAACGCCGTCCACTGCCAACGTGGACGAACGAAAGCGAGGAGAAAAGCGAACGTATACCCCAGCCCGATCTGGGTCAGCGTGTCCTCAAAAGTGAAATAGGTTGAGGGGCTTTGCGTGGAACGCAGGAATATACCGAGCGCCACAAGAAGGAAGCTGCGCCAGATGGTGTGTCCAAGCATGCGCTGAAAGCTCTCACCTCTTCGCTGGCGGCTGCGCAATGAATAGGGCAGAGCCACCCCAACCAGGAAGGTAAAAGAAGGTTGGATTGTGTCGTGGAGGCTCATACCCACCCACTCGACATGGGACTGGTTGAAAGCGAGAATTCTCCAGAAAAGGCTATGCGGAAAGGACCGCGCCACCTCCGGAAAGCGCAACACTTCGCCCATCATCAATAGCATGACCAGTCCGCGGTAGGCATCCACCGCGACATTGCGCTGTAGAACCCCACTGGGCGCTTTCACCGTCCTGTTATGTTCTGGCCTGGCGGACTCAATTCGTTCGGCTGGCTTTAGCGCCGGTAACTCCTGCTGCAGGGCTGCGGTGGATTCAGTGGTCGACATTCTATTCCTCACACCTTTGGAGCTACGATGCCTTCAAAGATATCAAACCGGTCTGCCAATCCACCGAGCATTCAGAGAATCGCGATTTCCTTCAGCCCCAGGTTTAACCGCCGGTTTTGTCCACTCCAGGAGCTTAGCAGAATCGCCAAATCGGCGGAATGAGATCTCCCTGCGAGAAAATCATGCAATCTCAACCCAACCGAATCTCGCGCGATAAGTGTTCGTGCAGTTCACAATTCGCTACCCCCAAACTTAGGAGCGCCTCTCTTTGGACTGCGGCTCAACTATCTCTCATCCCGCTCCAGGTGATACTTGAATGAAAACCGGCCAATATAGATGCGAGGATTCTCGCCCGGCGGTGTGATACGGAGTGAAGTGACGCGGGAACCGGCCTCGCGAGTAGCGTCCACAGTGCCGATCAGTCTACCTGTAGCGGCTTCGTAGAAGCCAACATTCAACTGATCGTTCTGGCGATGCCATCCAATAGCATACTGGCCCGAGGGCAACTTGAATGTGCCGATCCCGATAGGAACCTGACATAAGAAGAAATGTGAATACTTTCCATCGGCAGAATACCCTGCCGTGATAAGAACTACGCCGGCGATGAACTTACCTTTGCCGTTGGTGACACCGGACGCTGTCCGCATCTCGGTTTCGATGCGTTCACTCCCCACAGGCGCGCGCGCCGGGATAACGGCTTTCAACTCGGCGGGAGTTGCGGCACGCCATCCTGGACCTGGAGTTTGCGCGTAGAGACAGGCTGCGGCGCTGAACGCCAGATATAGCATTGTCCGGAGAATTTTTGTGTGAAGTTTCATCGTGATCCATTCTCGCTCACTGCAAATGAACGAGGCCCCGCTGCAAAGCTGTGATTGCCGCCTGTGTACGATCCGAAACCATCAGCTTGCTCAGTAAATTATTGATGTGCGTCTTTACCGTTGCTTCTGAAATGTTCATCTGCTGAGCGATTTCCTTATTGCTCTTTCCCCGCACAATATTCTGTAAGACCTCCAGTTCGCGCTCCGTCAGATGTTCCGACCCAACCCGGCCTGCCAGGCGGTCAGCGATGGGAGGCGGTATATATCGTTCACCGGCGTAAACATTCCTGATAGCGGTGATGAGTTCATCGCTTGAGGCTCCCTTCAGGAGATATCCCTGCGCGCCCGCTTGCAGCGCCTTGTAGATATCTTCGTCACCATCATAGGTAGTCAATACGATAATTTTGGCCTCTGGATAGTTTTTTCGAATCGCAACTATTGCGGCAACCCCACTGCCAGACTTCAAACGTAGGTCCATGAGAGTGATATCGGGAAGGTGCTTGCGATATAACTCCATTGCGCGCTCGCTATTGTCGGTTTCCGCGATGACATCAAAGTCGGAGACCGTGCGCATGAGCGCTATCAAACCTTGCCGAACAACATTGTGATCTTCGACAATCATGATCCTAAGCGACGAACGGTGTGGCATGGAGACTCCTTCCCTGTTGCCCTTCTGGCACCCAGTTTTATGCCGGAATGCTGAGGATGATAGTGGTACCTGAATTTTCATTGCTCTCGATGCTCAGGGCGGCGCCAATCAGTTTCGCCCGTTCCTTCATACCCGTCACTCCAAAATGGCCAGTTAACCCGGACGAAGTGACCCGGGACACGAGAAAGCCATGCCCGTCGTCGGAAACTGTTAAAAGCAGACGCGATTCTTCATAAGTCAGTTGGACGCAGATATGATCCGCGTTGGCATGGCGGACCGCGTTGATTGTCGCCTCCTGTGCGATCTTCAGTATTTCCTCGCTCACATTCTCCGGTATCGCGCGGTAAGCCCCGGTAATTTTCAGCGAAATTTCCGCAGTCGAGCGTTTTCTGGCCTGGTTTACCACGGCCGTCAATCGTGCTGGGAAATCCTGATTGCCGGAAGCTTGCGATCTTAGGTCCCAAATTGAACGCCGCGCTTCAGAAAGGCTGGAGTTGGTGAGCGAAAGTGCCTGATCGAGACACTCTTTCAATACATGGTTCGTATCGCCAAGTACTCGTTTCGCAACTTCCAGTTGAAGCGATATGCCGACAAAGCCCTGCGCAAGAGTATCGTGAATCTCGCGCGCGATCCTGTTCCTTTCTGCAAGGGTCGCATGGAATTGTAGGGACACCCGCTTCATACGCAGGCGGTACATCTCATAGACGAACCACCCTAGCATGATGCAAAGCGCACAATAAAACCATATCGTCTGATAAAAGTGCGGTTTTACCTGAAAGTAAAAGGACGCGCCGGTCGTATTCCAGACAGCGTCATTGTTTGCGGCGATCACATGAAATCGATAACGCCCAGGCCGCAGATTTGTGTAGTAGGCGTGCCGGCGTGTACCACCGTCAATCCATGACTTGTCCAGACCATCGAGACGGTAACGGTACTGGACCTTTTGAGGCGCGATGAAGCTCAGTCCTACATACTGGAACGCGTAGCGCGTATGGCCTGGCTTTACAACCAATGGCGAAGCTAGCGGGACCGTTTTGTCATCCACTGAGACCTGTTCAATGACCACCGGGATTTGAGTCTGATTGAAGTCCGCCGATTGTGGCTGGATGGAGGTCGCTCCTCGCGGTGTCGTGAACCAGAGAGTACCATCCTGGGATCTCCATACGGACGGATGGCCTCCGCTGCTGCATTCACTGGTTGGCATCCCGTCTGCGGTGCCGTATGTGGAGACTTGGATTGCCTGGGAGTGTCCATCCGCATAGGCGCTTAGCGCCGCAATGTTGGCCCGGAATATTCCGCGGTCGGAACTCAACCAGAGATTTCCGGATTGGTCCGCGGTGATCCCATAAATATCTTCTGGGAGAGCGGTCAGGGAGTCATAGGAAAAAATAGATCCATCCTTCATCCTATTCAGGCCGCCACCCTTCGTTCCGATCCAAAGTGTATTTGCGGCATCTGCATAGAGCGCAGTAACTAGATCATTGGAAAGTCCTTCCCTCTTTGTGAATTGCAGAAACTTACCATGTCTCCGGACATCCAGACCGTCGGAGGTTCCAATCCACAGATCACCCGCAATGTCCTTTGTCATGGCTCCAATGAAGTCGCCGCTTAGACCATTTTCCTCCGTATAGCTTGTGATCTTTCCGTTCTTCCACCTTGCAAGCCCGTGCCGTGTTCCAATCCACACAGAATTTTCCGAATCCGCGAGTAACGAACGTATATAGTCATCTGGCAATCCGTCGGCAGAGCTGATCCGGGAGATATGCCCGTTCCGCAGGACATTGAGCCCATCCGGAGTTCCAATCCATAGTGCGCCACGAGGGTCTTCTGCAAGTGCGAAGACCACATCGCTGGAAAGCCCTTTCTTAGTACCAATGGATGTAAATTTCTTCTGCGACATCCTGTTCAGACCGCCGCCATCGGTCCCGATCCAGACGGTATGCTCACGATCCTCAAGGATCGCCTTCGTATCTTCTCCGATGAGACCGTCGGCCGCAGTATAGGAGGTAAATTTCTGGTTACGAAGCATCATCAGACCGCCCGCATCCGTTCCCATCCATAAACTTCCCTCGCGGTCCTCCAACATATCCAATACGAGCGGCGCGGACAATCCGTTATTAGCCGTTAAATCATCCACCTTCCCATGGACAATGCGGGCCAGACCACCTTCGGTACTTACCCACATCGCGCCCTCGCGGTCCTCATAAAGTTTATGGATGTGGTTTCCGGGCAGACCATTGTGAGTCGTATAGTTTGCGATCGTTTTCTTGTTCCATACTGTCAGCCCGGAAGGAGTACCTAACCAGAGGCTTCCATGGCGGTCGGTCAGAATTGTTTCAATGTCCGATTCTGGCAGCGAGCGCTCGCGGGGAACGAAACGAAGTTTCCCATTGGAGACTGTGGCAAGCCCTCGCCGGGTCGCTACCCAGATGCCACCTTCCGCATCCTCTGTAAGCCCGGTAACAGCTCCACGGTAGACCGGTGTAATATGGTCGTGGCTAAGACAGTCAAGACCTCCTCCTGTTGCTATCCAGACATTCCCTCGCGCATCATCGCGGACCGCAATGATAGTTCCGCTGGCAAGACCTTGATTCGCGGTAAAGGAATAAATTCGGCCTTGTTGGTCCTTAGCTAGACCGTTATCCGTCAATATCCATAAGGTACCGTGGCGATCCTGATAGACAGAGAAAACATTGTTACCGGGAAGCGCATTCTGGGTGGTCAGCACCGACCACTTCTTTCCATCGTAGGAAGTGAGGCCATCGGTAGTTCCGATCCAAAGCACGCCATGTGAGTCCTGGTACAGGCTATTGATTACATTGCTATGAAGTTGTGGCGTGTTTTTGCGATCGAACACTTTGAACTGAATTCCATCGAACCGGGCTAAGCCCCCGTCGGTCGCGATCCACAAATAGCCATCCCTCGTTTGGATTATGCCGGTGACGGTGTTCTGCGGCAGGCCCTCATCTGTCTGCCAGACCCTGCGTCCAAAGTGCCGCAACGGGCTGTTCCGGTCCAGTCCTTGCGCGCAGTCCAAGCAGCAGAGAAGCACAATCAAAATGACCGCGGTTCTGACGAAAGAGTTCGGCGGAAGGGATGGAAGTGACTCCATGCGAGCAGGCTGAATCTGCCTTATCTTACACTCTCACCGGCCAGCTCATCTCCACCTTTGGGTGGAGAAATAGTTCCATCTTTCCGCCCAAGACAGCCGCCACTCCATTCTCTATTCTGAGGATGCCTCTGAAGTTTTGCACCTCCTCAATGGTTGCCCTGGACGTCTGAGCCTCGGCAGCCATTATTTTTTCCGGACACTTTGCATCGCGAGGGGTGCGACTTTACCGCCGTCTAGAACTGGACACGTCCGCTCAGTTGAATCTCGCGGCCGGGCGTCATGGCCGTCGTGATTGATCCAAATTGCGGAGTATTGACATAGCGATTGGGCGATCCAAGATTGGTGTGGTTGAGAGCGTTGAAGAAATCCCCCCGGACCAGAAATGAAATCTGCCGATGAAGCTGCACCGCTCTTTGCGCTGAGAGATCCATCGTCTGCATGCCCGGCCCGTAGACAGAGTTCCGCCCTACATCCCCAAACGTATAAGGCGGCGGCGTTGCAAAAGCCGCCGAATTGATCCAATGGGCGGAGGTCCGCGTGCCAGGCCCAAAGACCGGCCGTCCTGTTGCATTGGCGCGGATTGGATTCTGCCCAAGAATCGTACCCGCGTTGGCTGTGTCGCCAAAAACGGAGACCGTGAAAGGATTTCCGGACATCATCTTCCAAATGGTCGAGAACATCCAGTCTTCCGTCGCCATGCGCGTCCACCTGGAACGCATGTAGGGGCGCGACTCGTAGACGGCGCTCAGCGCAAAATGCTGCGGCATGTCCTCGCCTGCCGGCCCCTTTTCGGCAGAAAGATCGTTGTTGTTCTGGGGTATGACCGCCTCGTGATTGGGAGAACGGAAATCCGGAGCGGTATCCAGGTTCTTGGAAAACGTATAGTTCGCCAGCAGACCGAAGCCGTTGCTGTAGCGGTGACGAAGATTGATGTAGCCAGCGGCATACCAGCTTCTCGCGGTGTTCTCCAACCGGTAAATGGCGCTCACCGGGAATGTGAGGCTGGCGATGTGGATGGGCGTGCCCTCAATGTTGGACGGAATCGTCGTTCCGCTGGCAAAGCTTATATGCCGGAATGGGCGGCGCGGCTCAACCGGGCCGGGCCCCGGCAAGGCATTATTGATGAGCACCGCCCGCATCAGATGCAAACCGTCGGACCCCATATAGCCAAGTTCAACGCTCGTCGCGCTGCCCAGGGATTTCTCTATGGTGGTGTTCCATTGCTCGACGTATTGCGGCGATGGATGAAGACTGAAGGAAGCGAAGCTGACGACCGTCTTGCCCAGGACCGCCGGTGCGAAATTGAAGCCGGCTATGGCACGGTTGGGAGTATAGTTGCCGCCCTGGTTCGTCTCTGGGAATACCAGTGGCACGTTATGCCGCACATCGCACCATGTGGTGTAGTCGACAGGCGTATCGAAGATGCCATAGGCGCCACGCAAAATCATCCCCAGCCGGGGGATGTTCTGAGCAATCCCGAAGCGGGGAGCAAAGTCCAGATCGTTGGCGAATGTCAGACTCTTGGGATACTTCTCCTGACCTCCGATAAACGCAACGGGAGTGCCCGAAGAGATGTCGAGGTTGCTGTTCGTATAGTGCGCATCCCACAAAGGACTGGTGTATTCATAACGCAGCCCGTAATTCAGGGTTGTATTCGCCCCGATGCGCCACTGGTCCTCCGCATAAGCATCGGTGAACCAACCGCGCAGGTCCATTGCGGGAATGCCGGCCTGCCGCTGCCGGACCACCGGAAGGCCGAGTAAGAAACTGGCCATTGCGGAGCCGGTGCCGTCATTCGACGCCGTTCGCGACGTATACCCCTTGGTGAACTGATAGAAGCCGCGGTTTTGGAAGTACCCCTGCATGGGCCACAGGTAACGCCGATAGCTGGCGCCGAATTGCATATCGTGTCGGCCACGCTGCCAGTCGACGGTGTCCCGTCCTTCATAGGTGGTGTCCCACTCGTGTCCGGGAGTATTTGCGAACGAGTCTCCAAAGCCGGAATAACCCTGCACGGCGAACCAGGGGGCGCCCCAGGCTCCCGGTCCGCCAAAGCCAACTCCTTGAATGCCGAGCTGCCCCACGATATTGTTCACATTGTCGTTTTGAGACCTGGAGAACATGGAAAGCCTGGAGGCGGCGATCGAAGCCGTATTCAACGTTGCTGGGGTGAAAGTGTGGGTCCAGGAACCCACAGCCTGCTGCGACAGATTATCGTTCGAGACGCCAAAGCCGGGTAGATTGATCGGCGAAAATCCTGTTTCACTCGACCCGGAATATCGCGCGAAAAGAAGATCTCCGCCTGCGAGGTTGTGGTCCACCCGGAAGGTTCCCTGGTTCCAGGATTGGGTCTCGTTCCGCACATCCATATAGTTGTTGGAGTCCACGCCTGGGGCACCCATGTTGGGCCTGGGAAGGTACTGAGTCATGAACTGGACCGGCACCGAGTTAAGTCTGTTAGCGGGAATTTTGTTGCCCGGGAATTGTCTGCGCACCACCTTACCACCAACGGAAGAAGCGCTGGCTGGGTCATAGATGTTCACGTCGCTCCGGCTGAAATCTCCATGGATTTCCGCCAGCGTTGGCACGGTATCGATCGTGGTGTCGGTCTGGATGTGCCTGTAGCCTTCGTAATTGATGAAGAAAAACGTGTGTCTGGGGCGGGCAATGGGGCCGCCCAGCGAGCCTCCAAATTGATTCTGCACCAGGTACTTGTTGCTGTTCATCTGCTCGAAGGTATTGGCGTCCAGCACTCCATTCCGCACATAGTCATACAGCGTGCCATGGAATTGCCTGGTTCCCGAGCGGGTGACGATGTCGATTTGACCGCCTCCGCCGCCGGATTGCCCCGCCGTGTAGCTGGAAACATCCACCCGGAACTCCTGAATGGCGTCCAGCGAAAGGCTAATGTTCTGCGTCCAGAAAGTCGGGTCCGTATTCACCGCACCATCGAGAAGGTAGTAGTTGGCATTTGGCCGGTTCCCGCCAATGCTGAAGGCCGAATCCTGCTCGGGACGCCAGTAACGTGCGTTCCCGGTGCCGGTTTGAGCGCCTGCGCCCATGTGCGCTCCAGGTACGGTGGTCACCAGATCCAAAATCATCCGGCCATTCATCGGCAGGTCCTCAATACTCTTTGGCTCGACAACTTCTCCCACACTGGTCTTCGTCGAATCCATGACGATCGATCCTCCCTGTACGGAAACCGATTGGGAGACGGAGA
Source organism: Acidobacteriaceae bacterium (assembly GCA_027323885.1). Taxonomy (GTDB): domain Bacteria; phylum Acidobacteriota; class Terriglobia; order Terriglobales; family Acidobacteriaceae; genus JAKAAZ01. The sequence goes on along the minus strand of DAHVZT010000127.1, from coordinate 5,968 downwards.
CGATCTGCAGATTGAAATCCAGATCCAGATTCTGGCCTACTTCGAGCGTCAGTGTCCGGGTGAGCGGGGCAAATCCGGCAACTTCCACCGAAACGGTGTACGTGCCAGAGGCCAGAGTGGGGGCATCGTAAAGCCCTTCCGCATTTGTGACTACTCTGCGCGTCACGCCTGTTCCGGTAGAGGTGAGAACAACGCTTGCGTCAGGGATGGGGTTTTGCTGCGGATCGCGTACAATTCCGTGCAGATTTGCAAAGTTCAACTGGGCATGCGCCGCCACCGTAAGGAGCAGAAACGACAGCACATGTTTGAAACGCCTCATTTTTTGCCTTCCGAAAAACTCAACCTTGTTTTGCAGCTTGATACTAGTGTTTTGATATCGATCTGTCTTGCACCCAGAGATGGATGTCTTTCTCCACCGGCAGTTGGAGCGGTAGAAGATCCGGAGTTATGAGGTTCCGCAGATACTTGTCTTCCGTTTACCGGGAGAGCGGACTCGCTCCTGCGATTCCTTGAAGGGTCGCAATAATTTGGCGGGCCATGGCAACTCCGGTGGAACTGGCGGAATCTCCCCGGTGGAGGGTATACGACAATATGAATGGTAAATTAGTTGGCGCACTTCTACTGGGATCGCTGGTTTGCCTAGCGGCACCGGCGAGTCTGGTGGCGCAGGACAATGGCCAGGGACAGGGCACGGTCAAGCAGGACATGGGGAACGCGGGCCGGGACACAAAGAATGCCGGTAAAGATCTTGGCCGCGGCATCGACCGAGGTGCGCGGACCTCCGGCAGAGACATTGGGCGCGGTGCTCACGGCGCGGACCGTGGGCTGCATCGCGGAGCACGGGCCACCAGCCGGGATGCACGCCGTGGCGGCAAAGATGTGGCGCGGGGAACGGATCGGGGGGCGCGCGCGACCGGCCGAGGCATCGACAAAGGCGCTCATGCCACAGGCCGAGGCATCGATAAAGGCGCTCGCGACACAGGGCGGGGCATCGACCAGGGCGTCCATTCCGCAGGCGGGAACAACACTGCCCCGCCCCACCAATAGAGCGAAATCGGACCGGCCGGCTGCTCCGGGCGGGATTGCGGCTTAGTGCAGTTCCGCGGCAGCGACAAGTGCATCCAGCGCGGAGCTTTGGCTGGATGCGTCGCCACCGCGGAACGGGCCTGACCAGACCGTGCCAAACTCATTGCGCGAGCTTCGGTCCTTTTGCCAGATGCTGTCCGCGTTGGCGTGGACGAAGGTTCTGTATGTTGGATCGGGAGAGCTCTCGTTGAGCGCCATCAGGTTGCGAACAAAAATGCCCTTGAACTGGGTGCCATCGGCTCCGCAATCGGGTTCGCAGGTATCATGCAGAACGTCGCCGGCATCGGTCAAATGGCGCAGCGCGGCGTTGGCAATTACGCTGGCCGTGTGGAGCGCTCCGGTGCCCGGGTCCGCACGATGGAGTTCCACCAGTGCGCCAAGAATGACCCCCTGATTGTAGGACCACGTGGTGCGGCCATTGTTGACGCAGGCGCGCGGATTGGTCGAGGTCAGCCCATCGTTGACCAGGTGCTGGCGGTCGATCATGCCGGAGGCCTGAAACCACTGCCATTCCCGGTTCGCCCAGCCGATGTATTGGGCCTTGTTTGCTGGATTGGCGGCGCGGTTGGCCAGATGCGCGGCGACCGAGAGAAAAAGTTCATTGGCGATGGCGTTCTTATAGGTGCGCTTTTTACTCCACCAGATTCCGCCTCCGCAGGTCGTCGCATCCCAGCCACCCGCCATATCCGCAAAGATGGACCGTGCCATGGCGAGATAGCGTGGATCTCGGGTCAGGTCGTACGCATCGATCCAGGCCAGCGCCCACCAGCCCTCGTCATCGTAATACTCGTTCAGGAAGCCAGGGCGGCCAGTCCCCGGCGCAACCTGAAACGTATGGGAGAGGACAGGCAGATACTTCTTCGATCCGCTGACGCGCATAAAATCGACGAGCACAGTGATTGCATTGGCGGAGTTCCACCAGCCTGTGGTGTTATAGAGACCCGTCTGCGGTGCGTACCAGGCCTGCAGCCTCTCGACTCCGGCGCGGGCGTGCCGCAGGTACGTGGAGGCATGGAGTCGCGGCGTAGTCTTTCCGATCACGGGAAGCAGTGAAAGCCACGAGAGTGCAAGGAGCAGTATCGTGGCCCGAAAGCGCATCTTCCTGATGACTCCTCATTCTGTTCAGCCCAGGCCACGAAGGCGCAACCGGAGTTGGGCCGGGGCTACAGTATCTTCTTCCCGAAGGCGGACGAGATCAGTTCCACTGCGAGGTCTGCGGTACGGTTGTGCTCGTCGATCACGGGATTCACCTCGACGATTTCGAAGCTCAACATGCGTCCGTGATCGGCCAGAATCTCCATGGCGAGATGCGCTTCGCGGTAGGTGGCGCCGCCGCGCACCGGTGTGCCGACGCCCGGCGCGTCTTCCGGATCGATCCAGTCCATATCGAGCGAGACGTGATAGCCGGCTGTCCCGCGTCCAGCCGCGCGGAGTGCCTCTTCCATGACGGTGCGCATGCCGCGCTCGTCGATGTCGCGCATGGTGTAGACCTCAGTAATCCCGGCGCGACGGATGTTCTCTTTTTCCGTCGCGTCAATGTCCCGCACCCCGATAAGAACGACGTTGTCCGGCAGGACCTTGGGTGACCATCCAAAAATGTCCCGGAGCGGGCCGGGCCCGAGACCCATGATCGCGGCCATAGGCATGCCGTGGACATTCCCGCTGGGGGAGGTTTCCGGTGTGTTGATATCAGCGTGAGCGTCGATCCAGATCAGGCCGATCTTCTGCTGTTTGCGGCGGTAGAATTCGGCGATTCCGGAAACCGTTCCCGCCCCGACCGAGTGATCTCCGCCCAAAACCAACGGGGTCTGACCGGCGGCGAGGGTTTCGATCACCTGCTCGGCTTCGCGAATGCAGGTATCGGTAATGGCCTGCAGATATTTAGCATTCGGCTCACCCACGCTCTGCGTCTCGGCAATATCGACGGCGATGTTGCCGCCGTCTTCCACTTGATGGCCGAGCGCTTCCAGCCGCGCCTGCAACCCGGCGACCCGCACCGCCGATGGACCCATATCCACTCCCCGGCGCGATTGGCCGAGATCGAGCGGCACGCCGAGGATGCGGATTCTGCTCCCCGGCAGGCTTTGCACGCCGATGGCCTGCGGATTGTGGCCGCGCAGGATGGCCGGTCCCTGTTCTGTGACTCCCGACGGTTTGTTGGTTTCGTTTGGGTTTGTCATGGAGATTCTCTTCTCCCACTCGAGCCAAAGAACGGCTTGGATGGAGCATCCAAATGCTGCTTCTTTCCCGGCCTTCACCAGATCTCAAAATCGAGGCCTGGGCACCCAATGCAATTCCTTACGGATACATGCGGTTCAATGTTCTGGCGAAAGGGATCGTCTCACGCACGTGATCCAGTCCACAAATCCATGCTACCGCGCGCTCAATTCCCATGCCGAAACCCGAGTGGGGAACGGACCCGTACCGGCGCAGGTCCAGATACCATTGAAACGGCGCGAGGGGAAGTCCGTGCTCCTCGATGCGCTGTTTCAACAGATCGTAGGAGTGGATGCGCTGCGAGCCGCCGATGATTTCGCCATAGCCCTCTGGAGCAAGCACATCCACGCACAGCGCCAATTTTGCGTTTTCAGGATCCGGCTGCATATAAAAAGCTTTTATGTTTGCGGGGTAACGATGGACCATCACAGGACGGTCGAACTGCGAAGAGATAAAGGTCTCGTCCGGCGAGCCGAAGTCGTTTCCATATTCGAATTTCTGCTCGATCTTGCCTTCGGAGAAAGCTTTCTCCAGCATCTTCGCGGCTTCGTCATAGGTCAGACGCGGGAACGGTGGCCGAATGGCTTCGAGCTTCGCCACGTCGCGTCCGATGACCTTGAGTTCGGCGCTTCGATTTTCCAGCACGCGCTGCACGATATGGCTGAGGAACTCCTCCGCCAGGCGCATGATGTCTTCCAGACCGGCATAGGCGACCTCAGGCTCGATCATCCAGAACTCTGTTAAATGGCGGCGAGTCTTGGATTTCTCCGCGCGGAAAGTCGGGCCAAAGGAGTAGACCTTGCCGAGCGCCATCGCCGTGCTTTCGATGTAGAGCTGGCCGCTCTGCGTCAGGTAGGCTTCTTCGCCGAAATAGTCGACCGGGAAAAGCGTGCTGGTGCCTTCGCAGGCCGCAGGCGTCAGAATCGGCGGATCGGTGCGCGTAAATCCATGAGTGTCGAAGTGCTCCTGCGCGGCGCGGATGATCTCCGCGCGAATGCGCAGAATCGCAGCCTGCCGCGGCGAGCGGATCCAGAGATGGCGATGCTCCATGAGAAAATCGACGCCGTGCTCTTTCAGTGAGATCGGATAGGGCGCGTCTTCCGGGACGCGATGGACGACCTCCAGGTCTTCCACATCGAGTTCATAGCCGCCTGGCGCACGCTTGTCGGCGCGCACCTTGCCACGCACGATGACGCTGGACTCCTGCGTCAGGGTCTTGATGCGCTCGAAGACCTCTGCGGAAACGGCCGCTTTGGGGACGATGCCCTGCACCGTGCCGGAGCCGTCGCGGAAAATGGGAAAGAGCAGCTTGCCGCTTTCGCGCAGATTGTAGAGCCAGCCATTCAGGGTAACGGTCTGTCCTTCATGCTGGCCAAGGTTGGCGATTGTGGTAACCGGAGCAGTTGCAATCGTGCTGGATGGGTTTCCCGTCATATAGGTCTGAGTCGCTCTGTCTATGCGTTATTTTCGTGCGTGCGGGCGGCCGCATCCAGGAATTCGAATGCCTTGCGCAGGCGCTCGGCTGTGGGCCCTTCGGAAAACTCCAGGTCGCGATGAATTTCGAGCACAGTGGCTGGCGGATTGGGCAAGGCCTGCAGCGCCTGCATTGTCTGCGGCCAGGGAATCGTGCCATCTCCCGGCCACAAATGGGCGTCCCGGTCACCCTTGTTGTCGTGGACGTGGACGGAAAGGATGCGTTCTCCCATGGTTGAGATGGCGGAGGCCACACCCTCGTTCAGATTGGCGTGCCCTAGGTCCAGACAGATGCCGATGTCATCGAAGTGCCCGATGGAAAGAATCTCGATAAGCTTCTGTGGCTCCGTGACTTCGTTCTTCTCCAGATTTTCAAGCAGGATTTGCACCCCCAGCGGCCGTGCAAACGCGCCGAGGTGCTCGATGGCGGCCATGGCATTCTCCAGCGTGCGCGGACTCCAGCTTTGGCCCCGCTCGCCAAGATGAAGGATCATGTGGGAGAACGGAATCTGCTCCGCGCTTTCAAGCGCCCGTTTGACCTCGTCCATCGCGTCAATCCGGCGCGCCTTTTCCACGTCCACAACATTGACGGAGGGCGAATTGCCGCGTTCATGGTCCACATCGCCACGCAAGGGCGCGTGCAAGGCCCACGGCCGCATGGAGTGATCGCGAAACCAGTTGGCGATCTCGCGGACCTGCTGACGGCTGGTGTAGTCGAAGTGCTGCCGCGCCGCGAAAACTTCAATGCCTTCCGCTCCCGCGTGGGCCAGGGTTTCGAGATGGCCGGCATGCAGGCGCTGCTTGAGGAAAATGTGGGTGGAGATTGCTTTCAACATCGCTATTTATAAGGATAGTCGATTCTGAGGAAGGTAAGCTTAAGGCCAACTTACTGTTCTGACATAATCGGCATGTGCTGCGAGTTCGGAATGCGGCTTACGTCCAGGCAGGCAGATCAAAACGGTCTGTAGACCAGAAATTCGAGCTAATTTCAACGCTGGAATGCAATCCGTGTCGTTCGACACGAGAATGATTCGATTTACCGATTTGTTCTTCAATAACCGGCGGCCTTGCCGAAGGTGTGGCGATGGTCCTGGCCCCCGCTCAGCACACCCGTGGCAGGATCGACCTCGATGCATTCCCCGTCACTCCAATAATGTTGGCCGACATTGACGTTGTAGCCCATGGCCCGCAG
>DAHVZT010000100.1 GCA_027323885.1 Acidobacteriaceae bacterium | reverse complement strand
AAAGGATCGCAGGCGAGGCCGACGGAGAAGACCCGACGTACTGGACAAAATGATCGAGCATCTGAGCCACGCGCCGGTCGGGTATGTGTTCGCGGATTGTCCCCGACACAGTCTGGCCCAGGCGCATCTGCAGCACGTCCTTCAGAACGGATCTCTGAAATGTGCCGCTTAACTCAAAGGTGTCGCGCATGGAACCGATAGAGCGCCAGAAGAAGAACCGCTCGGAGATGCCGTGCATTGTCTCTGACAATTCCATGAACTTGGCGTATTTGCGTCCAAGTCCCGGTGTCCATGTGTCCAGTGCTTCCGCCATGGCGCGTACATCGCGCTGCAGATCGAGCACTGAGCCGTCGTCAAAAAAACAGCGCCATTGCGGATCGAGCTGCACCATTGGAGGGTAATCGGCCAAGGCGCGTCCCGCTTCGCAAAAAATCCTTTGCAGGACAGAAGGCTGGATCAGGATGGTCGGACCCATATCGAAACGAAAACCCTGCTGGGAAAGCACCGCAGCCTTGCCGCCGAGCCATGCGTTTTTTTCAAAAACCTCCACCTGGTAGCCCCGCGCCGCCAGAGTGCACGCGGCAGAAAGACCGCCTAGCCCGGAACCTATGACTGCGACATGCATCGATCGATTCTCCGCTTTCTTTCTGAATCGTAACCGTTACTGTTGCACTTGCGTGCGATGAGCCCACGCACGTCAGTCTTTTACTTGCCAGACGGAATCTGGTCTGCTTTTTTGGTCCGTGGCGTAGTACGCAATGTCTGTATCCAGCCTTGGGCACGAGTTCGCCATCCTTCGCCGTGGATCCCGCGGATTACGCCGGCAAAGAAAGCAAAATGGCTGGCTCCCGTGGGCTGATAGTGCAAGCGATACCTCGCCCGCTGGGCGAGGATTACCTTCGGCGCGGTCATTTCCAGCAGCCCTTCGCGCCCGCGCGTTACCCCGTATCCGCTGGCTCGCCGTCCGCCGAACGGAACCCGCGGATCGACTGTGGGGGCAATCACGTCGTTCAGGATTATGGTGCCCGCGACAATCTGGTCCGCGAGCGCGCGAGCCTGTCGTTCCGCCCCGAAGATCGCTGCGGTCAGCGCAAAGGGACACGCACGATACATCCGCAGCGCGGCTTCCAGATCTCTACACGGCATCAGCGCGAGAACAGGTGCGAAGATATCGGTCTGCGCGATCAGCATGGTCTCATCGGCATCGGTGATAACCACCGGGCCAACAAGCAAATCCGCTCCGCGGCCATCGAGGACCAGATGCGCGCCTTGACGTTGCGCATCTTCGATCATTTCGTCGAGCAGCCGCCGGGTTTTCGCGTTGAGAGCGACAGCGGGAACCGTTCGCAACGCCGCGGGCAGACTCGATTCCAAATCGGCGGTCACGGCGTGCGGAACGAACACCCGGCGTGGCGCCATGCACGTGGCGCTTCCATTGAATCTCGTTCCGAATGCGAGCGCCTGCGTAACTGTCGCGAGATCCGCCTCCTGCAATATAAAAACTGCATCGCATCCAGAAAGTTCCATGACCGCGGGCGTGACGGAGCCGGCCAATTGCCTGAGCACGTCTTGTCCTGTCGCCGCGGAGCCGGTCAGAAAAACCTTGTCCACCGGAGCACCCAACAGAGCCTTTGCGATTTCAACGGAAGCGTCCGTTACCCACAACAACTCCGGCGCAAGACCGGCGTCCAGCAAAGACTGCCTCATCGCGTGCGCAATGCTTTCGCAGCCCGCTGCCGGTTTCCAAATGCACGCGTTTCCAGCGACTAGCGCCTGCAGGGCCTGCACTCCGGGAAGAAAGAGCGGGTAATTGGAGGGCGCGAGGACAAGAACGATGCCCAGCGGATCGCGATGGACCTCCGTGTGGATGCCGTGCAACCAGAGTGGCAGCCGATGGCGGCCGGGCCGCCGCGGTTGCAGGATTTCTTCGGCTTCGCGTTCCAGGAATTTACAGGCGTCCAACAATGGCAGTACTTCGGCGCTCAGCGTATCCGCATACGTGCGTGCCAGGGTGGAAGGCATTAGCCTCGCAAATTCGCCGGCGTTCTCCGCCACGATTGAGCGAAAGCGGCGCAGAATTTTTTTTCGCTCTGTCCATTTGCCGCGCGCCCACTGGTTCTGGACTTGTCGCATGGTGGAAAGATCCGGTGGCGGAAGTTCCTGGCGTGGAGCAGTATCTCTCCAGGAATTTTCGGGCGGAGACGGAACGGCGTAGTGGGAGTGTGCTGGCATCGATTTACGAAACCGGTTCGTAGAGGGACTCCGCGGCTAGCGGCAACGTGGCCTCCCACTGCGGTTCGATGCGCAAATCCTCCAGCAGCAGACGGGAGGTAATCCGCGCCGACTCAAAAATGACTGGCAGACCGCTGCCCGGATGGGTTCCACCGCCGACCAGGTACACGCCTTCCAGGTCCTCAAATCGATTATGGGGCCGTCGATGCAACATCTGTCGCAAATTGTGAGACATGCTGAAAGTTGCGCCCATGTGCAGCTCAAATTCCTTGTTCCATCCATTGGGCGTCATGACTCGCTCCATGCGAATGCGTTTTTCCACGCCGGTAATGCCGATCTTCTCCAATTGCCGCAGCATCAGCTCGCGAAAGCGCGGCTGCTCTTTCTTCCAGTCCACATTGGGGTGCTCGTGGGTCACGGGCGCCAGAACATACAACGTGCTCATGCCGCGTGGGGCCATGGACGGATCGCTTACGCAGGCATTCTGCACATAAAAAGAGGGATCCGCAGAGAGAAGGTGAGCGTTCTCGATATCGTCCAGGTTCCTCCGGTAGTCTTCCGCAAGATAGATCGTGTGGTGAGAAAGCTCCGGGTAAGCGCCCTCGATCCCCAGATACATCATGAATGTGGAACAGGAGAATTTTTTGCTCTCGATCTTCTCATTGCTCCAGCGCCGCCGGAGATGATTCGGCACCATGCGCTGCATGGCGCGGGCAAAGTCGGCGTTGATCACAATCGCGGAGGAAGCGAGTCTTCGCCGGGCGGTACGCACCCCCACTGCGCGTCGTCCTTCAAAAAGAATCTCCTCCACCGGCTCATCCAGCAGAATCTCCACGCCCATTTCTGTGGCGACACGCGCCAGGCCCCGGGTCACTGCGCCGCAGCCGCCGACGGGATGAAACACACCATGCTCATACTCCAGGAAGGAAAGGATGCTGAACAGGCTCGGGCAGCGGAACGGGGACATGCCCAGGTATTTCGACTGAAAGCTGAAGCCGAGACGAATCCGCTCGTCGGAAAAGTAGCGCTGCAGGTCGGAATCCAGAGACCGCCACGGTCTCAGCAGCGGCATCATCTTCAGCATTTCCCAGCGCGCCAGATCGCGCCAGTTCTCAAAGGAGGATTCCAGCACGGGAGTGAAGCGCGTCAGCTTTTCCCGGTTATCGCGATAGAACAGATGAAAGCGTTTCGCATCCTCGGGTGAGATTGCGGCGATGGCTGCCGTCATGCGCTGCCTATCGGGAGTCGCCAGCAGTTCGCCTCCGCTGCCAAAGACCAGCCGGTATTGTGGATCAAGACGCAGCATCGGGATTTCCTGGTCGAGCGACCGCCCGGCTGCCGAAAAAATCTCCCGTAGTACACGCGGATACAGGAAGAAAGTTGGCCCAGTGTCGAACTTGAATCCGTCCTGCTCCAGCGTGGAGGTGCGGCCTCCTACCTGCAAGCGGCGCTCCACTACGGTGACTTGCAGGCCCGCTTTGGCCAGCAGGATGGCGGCTGCCAAACCTCCCGGTCCTGCACCGGCGATCACGACAGGACGATCTTGTCTTTTCATGATGAACAGAGATAGATGCCAATGGAGTTCCCGCCGCGAATCTGAATGACCGCGCAGCCCAACTCGCTTTCGCCGAACTCCCTCTCGCCGAGCTCCCTCTCAAGGATAAGCGTGGCCGGCGGGCGGAAAGTCAGCACGTCAACAAAGTGGGCGACGGGATGTGATGCGGTGGAAACGTTCTGCGCCGCGGAGCACTTTCTTCAGCAGGGCCAGAAAATTCAGCGGGTAGCCGGAGCAGGAGAAGCGGGCAAAATTTTCTGCATCCAGCGGCGGCTTGGGCGCTCGATCAGGCGATACGCGGCAAATGCACTGACCTCGAGCAGCAGATACGAAATCCAGGGATCGAAGCGGAGCAGATGCAGTTTGACGAGAAATCCGCTGGTATGGAACCAGCGCCAGAGGTTGAAATGCAGAATGTAAAGACAATAGCTTGCCTCGCCGATGCCAACGAACAGGGGCAACGCCAGAACTCGCGTGATGGCATGGCGTCCAGCAAGTCCAAGAATGGAAATCGCGAAGAGCGGAGACATCAGCCCGTTGTGCATCAGCAGAAAAGGCACTCTGGTTCCCTGCATCATCACCGTCGTGATCGCCGCGATTCCGCAGACAGCAAACCAGAACCGCGTGCGGTCCCGCAGTTTCAGGCGATCGTTCAGGTGAGAAAGAACAATGCCGAAGGTAAACGTGGGCAGATGCGGCAAGGGAGTCAGTTTGACTGCACGCAGCCAATAACTGTTCGACATGCGGTTAATGGACGCGAGTCCATCCGGGCGCACCCACATGTAGATGGCCGGCAGCACAAGGGACGCGAGCCAGAGTGCGCCGAGAATGAGCAGCAGGACGCGGGCTCTTCGCGGCCATGGCAGCCGCAGTAAAAACGGAAACATCAGGTAAAAGGCCACTTCACAGGAGAGCGTCCAGGCGGGAGTGTTCCAGAAGGTGGCCAGCTGCGGGCTCCATCCCTGCTGCATGATGGTGGTCAACGCGAGACCCAGAAAAAACTGGCCGTGCGTTCGGACTTGCCATTCCAGGAGCAGGATCGGAAACGAGATCAGCAGTCCAAGCAGGTAGACCGGATAAAGGCGCGAGACGCGTGTGCGCCAGAACGCCCTCTTGCTGAACTTTCCTGCGGCTTGCCGATCACTGTAGTTGTAGGTAAGGATGAACCCCGAGAGAAGGAAAAAGAAGTTTACCCCTACATACCCGTTGTCCATCAGGGGCGCGAGCGGTCCGAACCACGCTGGATTCCAGAAATGAAAGAACACGATGTTGGTAGCCGTAAACGCACGCAGGCCCGTCAGTGCCGGCATGGTGGGGCGGCCCGTGATGGAGGCAGGTGCGGTGGTGGCAAGGGCCATGGCGCTAAGAAGCTTCTTTTCTTTTGGAGGGGCGCAACCACCTGATGGCGCGCCCGGCGGCAAACTGCCGCGGATTTACGTGGTGACCAGGGACCCAACCTTTTCCCCGGCAATGACACGCCGAATGTTTCCCGGCTGGTTCATGCTGAAGATGATCATTGGCAGATCATTGTCCTTGCACAGACTTACTGCCGTCATATCCATCACGCGCAGGTTGCGTTGGAGTATCTCCATGTAGCTGATCTGGTCGAATTTGACGGCGTCGATATTCAGCACCGGGTCGGAGCTGTAAATGCCTTCCACCTTGGTCGCTTTCAACAGCACATCCGCCTTGATCTCCATGGCGCGGAGGGAAGCGGCGGTGTCTGTGGAGAAATAGGGGTTGCCGGTTCCGGCGGCAAAAATGACGATGCGGCCCTTCTCCAGATGACGAATGGCGCGGCGCCGGATGTATGGCTCCGACACCTGATTCATTTCAATTGCACTCATCACACGGCAATGGACGTCTTGTTTCTCCAGCGCGTCCTGCACCGCCAGGGCGTTGATGATGGTTGCCAGCATGCCCATGTGATCGGCGGACACGCGATCCATATCTCGCGCCTGCTCCGCCACGCCGCGGAAGAAGTTCCCGCCTCCGACGACAATCGCCAGCTCAACGCCCATGGTGTGAACGTCGGCGAGTTCAGCGGCGATCTCATGGACCCGCGTGACATCGACCCCGAAGCCGCGATCCGCTGCCAGTGCTTCGCCGGAGAGCTTAAGAAGGACACGTTTATACATTCGTATCTGAGTATCGCAGATGTTTTTGAGCTTCGAAACAACAGACCCGTTCCAGGGGCCCCCTGGACGGGATCCGCTGATTTTTTTGCTCTGGCCGGCCAGGGCGGAGAAACTGGCGCAAGCTTAGAGTGACCTGTGCAGCCCGGTTTGCTCAGGTCCAGGAGGCCCGCGCCGGGCCCAAAAGCATCCCAACAGCAGGAGAGTTTCCCATGGATACGATTTCCATTCCAGCAGATCAGGTCGTTCCGATCGACCAGGTAGCTCCGGACCTCCACGGCCTTCGAATTGCCTTTGTGAACGTGTTCGGCGTCGGGCATGGCGATGGCTCCTGGACGCTCATCGACGCGGGAGTGCCGTTCTCCGCAATTCTGATCCGCAAGTGGGCGGAAAAGCAATTCGCCGCTCCGCCCAGGGCCATCGTTCTGACGCATGGACACTTCGATCACGTGAGTGCGGCAGGTGAGATGGCGGACACATGGCAGGTGCCGATCTATGCCCATCCGCTGGAACTTCCTTATCTGACCGGCGAGCGGGCCTATGCCGCGCCGAATTTCACGGCAGGCGGCGGTCTGATGTCTCTGCTCTCGCCTCTTTATCCGCGCGGTCCCGTTGATCTGGGTGGGCGGCTGCGGAGCCTGCCGCTAGCGGAATCCTCACCCGTACCTCTGCCGGAGATGCCTGGCTGGGAAATTCTGCACACGCCCGGACACACGCCGGGCCACGTGTCGTTTTTCCGCAGGCAGGACAAAACGCTTCTTGTGGGCGATGCGTTCTGCACGACGAAGCCGGAATCTTTTTTTGACGCCGCGGTCGTCTAGCAGCCTGAACTGCACGGGCCGCCTTCGTATTTCACTTCCGACTGGAACGCGGCGCGTGAATCGGTGCAACTCCTGGCCGGACTGGACCCTGCGATTATCGCCCCCGGCCACGGCAGGCCGCTGGCCGGTACGACAGTTTCCGAGGCCCTGCGCAAGCTGGCGAGGGACTTCGAATCTTTGGCAGTCCCGGAAAGCCAGCGCGGAAAAGGAGCCTGAGGTACTCAACTCATCCGCACCGGCCTGCGCAGGAACTGGGATTAGTAAGGCATTCGTCCGCCGGTCGCGCCATAAATCTCTCCCGTCACGTAGCTGGCGTCTTCTGAAGCTAGAAAAACATAGATGCGCGCCAGCTCGACGGGTTGCGCCGGACGCTTGAATGCGGTGTTCTCCCCAAATTTTTTCGCCTTTTCCTCCGGCATCGTCGACGGAATCAGCGGGGTCCATACTGGTCCTGGAGCGACACCGTTCACGCGCACCCCATTTTCAGCGGCTTGCTTGGCCAGGTTTTTGGTGAAGTTGACCAGCGCTGCTTTGGTTCCGGCATAGGCCAGCAGCCCCGGCTCAGGCGTAAAGCCTTCGATCGAGCATGTATTCAGAATGACGGCGCCGGGCTTTAGCTTGGGCAGCGCCGCCTGGCATAGGAAAAAAGTACCGAAGACGTTCGTCCGGTACGTATGCTCCAGTTCTTCCGGAGAGACCTTCGCGATGTCGTCGCGCACCATCTGATAGGCCGCATTGTTCACCACAAGATCCAGCCGGCCAAACTCCCGCACCGCGCGGTCGACCAGCGATTTAGCGTATTCCACGTTGCCGATGTCACCCGGCATGGAGATAGCCTTGCGGCCGGCCGCCTGTACGTGTTTCACCGTGACGGCCGCGTCCTCTTTTTCCTCCGGCAGATGGGAAATGATCACGTCCGCTCCCTCTTTGGCGAAGGCGATGCAAACCGCCCGGCCAATGCCGCTGTCGCCGCCAGTAACAATGGCCACGCGGTCCTGGAGGCGGCCATGTCCCCGATAGGACGACTCGCCATGGTCGGCGGGCGGGTTCATTTCCCGTTCGCTGCCGGGGTGAGCTATCGATTGTTGCGGAAACGGGGGCTTTGGCCCCATTTCCCGGGGATCGCGATTTCGATTGTCTGCGGACATTTCTCTTGCTCCTTACAGGGGTTCAGAAACCGATTAAGCTGCCCAAGGGTCAATGACGACTTTCACGCACTCATCCTGCTTGTCGCGGAAGGTCTTATACATGGCCGGGACCTCATCGATCCGGACCCGATGGGTGATCAGGAAGCTGGGATCGATTTCGCCCCGCTCCACCCGTTGCAGCAGAGGGCGCATGTACTTCTGCATGTGCGTCTGGCCCATCTTCATCGTGATGCCCTTGCCAAACGCGGCGCCGAAGTTCACCTTGTCGAGCACGCCTCCATACACGCCGGGGATGGAAACGGTTCCGGCTTTGCGTACAGCCTGGATGGCTTGCCGCAGCACGGTGGGACGGTCAGTTTGCAGCATCAACGTCTGCTTCACCTTGTCGTAGATCCCGGCCACCGTGTTCGTGTGCGCCTCCAGACCCACAGCGTCAATGCAGCTGTCCGGACCATTGCCGCCAGAGAAATCGCGAAGCGCTGACAGAACGTTCATGTCGTCTTCGCTGTAGTCGAGCGTAGTCGCTCCAAATTGTTTTTCCGCCAGGCGCAGGCGCTCTGGAATGCGATCGATCGCGATCACTTTTGCAGCGCCCAACATGTATGCGCTGGCGATGGTGAAGAGTCCTACAGGGCCACATCCCCAGACCGCCACAGTGTCTCCGGGCTGAATGTTGGCATTCTCCGCCGCCATGTAGCCCGTGGGGAAAATATCGGAGAGGAAAAGAAGTTTCTCGTCCGGGAGATCGTTTTCGATCTTGAGCGGTCCCACATTGGCGAAAGGAACCCGCGCGTACTGCGCCTGCCCGCCAGCGTAGCCGCCCATCATATGCGAGTAGCCATACAGCGCGGAACCGCTCGAGCCGTAGGCTTCTTCCATAATGTGAGCGTTCGGATTGGTATTGTCGCAGGCCGAGAAGAACTGCCGTTTGCAGAAGAAGCAGTTGCCGCAAGAAATCGTGAAAGGAACCACCACTCTGTCACCTCGCTTCAAATTGGTGACCGCGCTGCCAGTTTCTTCCACGATGCCCATAAATTCATGCCCCACGATATCGCCCGATTCCATGGTGGGGATGTAGCCGTCGTACAGGTGCAGGTCGGACCCACAGATGGCCGAACGCGTGATCTTGATGATCGCGTCGTGCGGGTTCATGATTTTCGGGTCCGCCACAGTATGGACTTCCATGTTCTCTTTTCCCATCCAGCAAACAGCTTTCATACTCGTCTCCAGTTCGGTTGAATGCGTTCTCTCTTGCGCTCGCGAATCATCGTCTCCGCTTTTATCAAGCTGAGCGCTGGCTGCCAGGAGGTGTGGGATTGGTTTCGCCGAGCGCGAACTCCTTCGCGCGACCGGTGACTCCACGCGGGCCGCAGGGCTGTCCCTGAATGGTGGGTATCTCGCCGGATTCGGTCCACTGCTTGAAATGTCTTAGGTTCTCCACCACGGTCTGGCGCGGGCTGCGCGCCAAAATTCCGGCAGCCGCGTTCGCTGCCTTGCCGCCGGGGAGTTCGAATGCCTGCGCCAGGATGACGATGGTGCCCCGGTCGCCGAGCGCAGGCTCGAAACGCACTTCTCCTGCCTGGTTCACGTTTCCGTTGATGGAGCGCCAGGCAATTCTCTTTCCCGGCTCATCCACGGTGATTTCGGAGTCCCATTCGACGGTCTTTTTTTCGCTTTCCTTCATCACCCAGTGGGAGGTGCGATCGGATAGCGGTTTCACGGAAGCAATTCGTTCCTGCCACAACGGGATTGCATCCGAATTCTTCCACTGCGCGTACAGTTCGCCCGCAGGACGGTTGATGGTGACAACAGAATGGGCCAGCACATTTGGCGTTCCATGATGCAGGGTCAGACCCGACTGCATGGCATGGATGTACGCGGGAGAGATCGATATTTCTGACATGGAAAAGCTCCAATGGAGGGAATTGCGGCGAATACTTATGGGATGAGTTGAAAACAGGCCGAGTGGTCTGACGAAGCGAAGGACCGCGCCGGGATTGCGATACCCGGTTTACCGAAGGGATGCCCAGCTTGCTTGAGCGCTTGGTGGGCGCATCTATGTTCTATACGTGCATGTTCTATACGTGACGTGCCTAGGGAGTTTTATTCCCGAATCTGGAGCGGAGGGTCGAGTGACGATAAGTGCCGGACGAATTTGCATCGGGCTAAGCGTCGCGCTCGGGCTGGTCATGAGCGGCTGCAAGCATCGTGCGGCGCCTCCGCCAAAACCAGTTCCGGCCTCTACGCCAGCCAAACCCATCAAGGTGAAGCAAGCGCCGCCAACGCCGATCGAGATCAAGCGCGTCGAGCTCGGCGGGCCGTCGTGGAATCCGGGATGGGACACATTCATCGAGCGCTCCTTGCCCCGGTCGATGCTGTCGTACCGCGTTCCACGTGATGTACGGAGGTTCTGTCCTTGTTTCTTCAGGATGAGCAATACGAACAAGCGCGCCTTCTGGGCCTATTTCTTTCAGGCGCTCGCCGGTGCGGAAGCCGGGCTGAATGCGAAGACAAATGTGCTGCACACGGAAGTGAATATGGGAATCGACCGGGTGAGCCGGCAGAGGATTCGGAGCGAAGGACTGTTGCAACTCACTTATGAGGACAAGAAGCGCTATGGGTGCAATTTCGATTGGGAGGCTGACCGCCATCTGCCGTTGCACGATCCGCGCAAGACGATTCTGAACCCGGAGAACAATCTGGGATGTGGTATCAGGATTTTGAAACGGCAGATTATCACCGAGCGTAAGCCGTTGTTCAGCCCATCTTCCTATTGGGCTACCCTGCGGCCCGGAACTTTCAGCTATGAGGTGTTCGCCCGCCAGATGGTCAATCCACCCAGGGCCTGCGGCTTCCACCTGCGTCGCAGGAAACCTGTTGAAAGGCACTACAGCCAGGTAAAAACACCTGCTCCTCCCGTGGTGGCGGCGGTTTCTTCCACGCGGTAAAAGTCTGTAGACACATTCTCGCGGCCAACCTGCCGCAAACTCTCGCAGATCCACACTCTCGCAGGTCCAAACTATCGCAGGCTCACGAGGATGGGCGCATGGTCGGAAGGCTTCTGCAGCCTGCGCGGTGCGACGTCGATTTCACACTTCTTCAACCTTTGCGCCAGAGCGGGCGATAGCAGGAAATGGTCAATGCGAATTCCGCGATTGTGCTCGAAAGCCTGCCGAAAGTAGTCCCAGAAGGTGAAGTGGCCACCTTCGCCCGGATGCAGCGCGCGAAACGCGTCCGTGTAGCCGAGTTCGAGCAGCCTGCGATAGCGCGCGCGTGGCTCGGGCTGGAACAGTGCGTCATGAATCCAGGAAGATGGCTTGTGGCAATCGATATCTTCCGGAATTACGTTGAAGTCTCCGCCCACCAGCACTGGAAGATCAGCCCTGCGCCACTCGCTCATTTGCGCGGCGAGCCGGTCCATCCAGGCCAGCTTGTAAGCAAATTTCTCACTGCCCACCGGGTTGCCGTTAGGCAGGTAGATGTTCACGGCGTGGATTCCCTGAATGACGACGTGCAGGAATCGGGCGTGGCTGTCGCCAAGGTCTCCGCCCAGTGTGGTGCTGATGGTTTCAGTCGGGTGGCGGGAGAGAACCGCAACGCCGTTATAGGCCTTCTGCGTTACCGCTGTGCTCTCATACCCAAGCTCCCGGAACAGATCGGAGGGAAACTCGGTACCCTTGAGCTCCTGCAAAAGCAGCACATCCGGCCTACGGGTTTGCAGCCATGCGGTCACATGGTCCAGCCTGGCGCGAATTGAATTTACATTCCAACTGGCGATCTCGATAACTGCCTCCCAGCTCAGACGGCAGTCCAGCCGCCGTCAATCAGGATTGTGTGCCCGGTGATGAGGGACGCCGCGGCGGATGCGAGAAACACGACCGCGCCGGTCACCTCCGATGGTTCGCCGATACGGTGAAGTGCGGCAATTTTGCCGATCGTCTCGGCACGGAATTCAGGAGACGCCAGGGCGGGCGCGGTTCCAGGCGTATGAATAAACGTGGGCGCCACCGCGTTCACAAGGATGTTGTAAGGACCCCATTCGACCGCAAGGCATTTCGTAAGGTGCGCGATCCCGGCCTTGGTCATGCAATAGACGGACTCGGTCGGAAGCGCGACAAAGCCGGCTTGCGAACTCATGTTGATGATGCGGCCGCCCTTCCGCCGCATCATTGCCTTTGCTGCCGCCTGGCACGCGAAAAATGTGCCTTTCAGGTTGATGGCCAGAGTGCGGTCGAAATCCTCCTCGCGCACGTCGATGGCCAGATTTGTGGGCGCGATGCCCGTATTGTTCACAAGAATGTCGAGCCTGCCGAACCGGTCCACCACTTCGTCCATGGCCCGGCGAACCTGTTGCAGATCGCTCATGTCCATCTGCACCGGTAGAGCTCGCTGGCCGCGTGCTTCCACTTCCGCTGCAACACCGGAATCGGCAGAAATGTCTCGCAGGCCGAGCGCGACGGACGCACCTGCCTCCGCAAGGGCAAGAGCAATGGCACGGCCCAGGCCGCGCGCGGCCCCGGTCACCAGGGCAACCTGGCCGTCCAGCCGAAAAGAAGGTAAAGCGTTCATGCGGTCCGTTCCCGCCCGGTGGGATATTTCTCGCCTTTAGGCACGGCTCCGGGTGCTCCTTGCCGGGCTGCGGCATCTTCGATTGCGGCATTGACTTCAGCGCCGACCAGCAAAGAAAAGCCGCTGATGTAAAACCAGAGCAGCAGGATGATCACCGCCCCCACGGTCCCGTACGTGGCCGAATACGTATCGTTGAAGTGCAGATAGAGCCGAAGTCCGATCGTTGCCAGAATCCAGAGAAGAATACCGAATGCCGCGCCCGGCGTAATCCAGTGCCACTCCCGCTCCTTGATGTCAGGCGCCCAGTAGTAGGTGAGCGCGAAACTCAAAGTGACACACAAGCACAGCACAGTCCATTGGATCACCTTGGCAAGCACCAGGATGGGCCCGTGCAGCGAGGAATGCATGGTAAGCCGGAGGACCGCGTCGCCACTGAAAAGAACTGTCAATGCGAACAGCAGCAGCACGCCCACCGTCAGCGTCAGCCCAAGAGCCGTCGCCTGGACCTTCCAGTATGGCCGGCTTTCCTTGATGTCGTGAACGCCATTCAAGGTGTCGCACATGGCGGACATTCCAGCCGTGGCGGACCAGAGAGCGGCGATCACTCCAAAACTGAGCTTGCCGCCGCTTGCCACCTTGCTGGTGTGGGTGAAGGCGTCCTGCAGGATTGACCATGCCTGTGGCGGCACAATCCGCGGAAGATACTCCATCAGACTGCCTCGCAGGGCCGTTCCCGGTCCGGACAGCATTCCGAGCACCGCCGTCAGGAACAGGAAGCCGGGAAAGATTGCGAGAAAAAAGAAGTACGCTAGCTCCGCGGAACGGCCAGTCAGGTCGTCTTCTCCGATGCCGTGCAGAGTCTGGACGGCAAGGGCGCGCAGCGTGAGTCCGGAGAAAAGTTGGGAGGAGTTTTCTTTCGACATGGCGCATGAAAAAAGTGCTGTTAGATAGATGCGTACTACTGCCTCCGGCGATGCAGGGGCCTTGATCGCCTGAGCGCCGCCAAACTGCGGCGAACCACCCTGGCTTTTGCTGAATCTACGTCTACAGTTGGTTCGCGTTGCTCGCGCTAGGTCAGACTGGCAGTTATTCTTGAAACAACGCTGAACTCCTTGTTCGCAGGCGGAAAGCACGCCGGAAAGATTGTTCTTCATGGAATTTCATATCTCCCACGCGATCAGAACCAAACTGGATATCGATGATCTGCTCTTCAGCTTCGACGGCAATGTGGTTTTTGCAAACGTCGCAGCCAGCCGGAAGCTCGCGCAGCGCCTCAATGAGCTGCAGGGATCGAAGAACAGCCCGGAAACGAGCATACATGCCGGCGCGCTTTTCGCCATGGGCCTCATCGATGAGCTCAGCCACGCTCTGGTGGCGCGGTATCGCGCCGAGCGTGATCCGGCGATCATGTCGGAGGCAGTTCGCTGGTTTAGCGAGCAGGTAAGCCAGGCCGAGATGGCGCGGCTGCTGCTCGCATTCACCGAGCAGTTCCCAAGTGTGGCTGTATATCGGGGCGAACTTACTGCGGCCCAATGGCTGGATGGAAGCACACAGGGCATCCCCCACCGGCAGATCGCGTTTGAAGAAATGCTGCTTTTGTGGCTTGCCAACAGCAATCCCGCATTCACCCCGTTTCGCATCTTGTTTGGCGACCGGGAACTCAAGCAGGAAACGGTCTACCAGGGCGTCACCGCGGGCCTGCCCGGCTTCTTCGTCACCCGCCCTCCTATCGCGCCCGGACTGGGAAGTCTGCTGGACGCGCTGCGCGCGCCGATGCTTGCCTCGCCCGAATCGCTGACCGGCCAGTTGGAATTTATTCGCGAGAACTGGTCCGGCTACCTGGGAGACGATCTTCGCAGGATTCTGCTGGCGATCGATGTTCTTCGTGAGGAAGAACTCGCCATCTGGATGCGGTTTCATCCGCCCGGTCCGGACCGACATCGCCATGGGCAGCCCGGGCATGGCGGAGAAGGATTCATCGGAGACGAGTTCGTCGGCTTCGATTCGGAGTTTGTCATCGGCCCGGATGGCGTAAGACGCCGCCGCTATGCTGCCGGGTACCAAGCTCCTTTGAATGAATACGAAGCATTCAGCGCCGACCAGGCCTGGATGCCCACCGTCGTCCTGATCGCCAAAAGCACCTATGTGTGGCTTGAGCAGTTGTCGAAGAAGTATGGCCGCCATATCCATCGGCTGGATCACATTCCCGACGAAGAATTGCAATTGCTCGCGGACCGGGGAATTACCGGTTTATGGCTGATTGGGCTGTGGGAACGGAGCCGTGCGTCCAAAACGATTAAACGGCTGCGCGGCAACAACGACGCGGTGGCCTCTGCCTATTCCCTGAAAGATTACGTGATCGCTGAGGACCTGGGCGGCGAACCGGCTTATGAGAACCTGCGATATCGCGCCGCCAGGGCCGGTCTTCGGCTGGCGAGCGACATGGTTCCCAACCACATGGGCATCGATTCGAACTGGGTCATCGAACATCCCGAGTGGTTTCTGTCGCGCTGGGAAAGTCCGTTTCCTTCCTACAGCTTTGAGGGGCCGGATTTATCTACCGACAGCCGGGTTGAAATCAAAATTGAAGATCACTATTACGATCAGTCCGATGCAGCCGTCGTTTTTCGCCTGCGTCGTCATCGCGAGGGCGACACTCGCTACGTCTACCACGGCAACGACGGAACCACATTCGCCTGGAATGACACCGCGCAGCTCGACTACTCCAAGGCTGAAGTGCGGGAGCACGTCATTCAGGTCATCCTGAATGTCGCCCGGCGCTTTCCCATTATCCGGTTCGATGCCGCAATGGTACTTGCCAAGCGGCATGTGCAACGCCTATGGTTTCCACTCCCCGGCGCCGGCGGTTCCATCCCGTCCCGTGCCGAGAATGCGATGTCGCAGGAAGCCTTCGACGCCCTGATGCCAAACGAGTTCTGGCGCGAGGTCGTCGACCGGGTTGCGGCGGAAGTTCCCGGCACTCTTCTTCTGGCGGAGGCGTTCTGGCTGCTCGAAGGCTACTTTGTGCGCACATTGGGAATGCATCGCGTGTACAACAGCGCGTTTATGAACATGCTGCGCGATGAAGAGAACGCCAAATACCGCTCGTATCTCAAAAAGACGGTGGAGTTCGATCCGGACATTCTTAAGCGGTATGTCAATTTCATGAGCAATCCCGATGAGCGGACCGCCATCGATCAGTTCGGCTCTCATGACAAATACTTTGGCGTCTCCGTGCTGCTGGCCACTCTGCCGGGTCTGCCCATGTTCGGTCACGGTCAGATCGAGGGGTATACCGAGCGCTATGGAATGGATTTCAAGCAGGCCAGGCTTGAGGAATACCCCAATGAGGCGCTGATTGCGAGGCATCAGGAGCTTATCGCTCCACTGCTGAAGAATCGCCACTTGTTCGCCGAGAGCTCGAATTTCGTGCTCTACGATTTCTGGAACGATCACGGCTCGGTGGACGAGAATGTCTTTGCGTACTCCAACAGCAACAACGGCCAGCGAGCCATTGTTCTCTACAACAACACCTACGGATCGACCCACGGCACGATCCACATGTCAGTCGGATTTCTGGAAAAAATGACAGGCTCGCTCCAGCAGAAGAGCCTTTCCGCCGGCCTTGGCCTGCCCTCCGGCGGCGCCACCATTCTCGCCTACCGGGACATCGTTACGGGGCTTGAATATCTCCGCCGGGCAACTGCGTTTCGGGATGAGGGAATGTCACTCGGACTGCATGGCTACCAGCACGTGGTTCTGCTGCATTGGCGAGAGCTTCAGCCATCCGCCAAATATCCGTGGGACCAACTCTGCGATGCGCTTCATGGTACCGGCGTTCGCAGTGTGGATGAAGCGCTTTCTAAGCTCCGTCTGCGCCCGGTGGTGGACGCGCTGCGCCAGGCGATCAACGGTACGAACGTCCATGCGCTCGGTCAGGCGGCGTTACAGTCGCAAAAGCCAAAGGCGAAAAAGAAGGCCCCGTCGAAGCGCAGCGCCAGCGCCGGGCAGGAGCAGACCACGCCAGCGGCAGCGGCCGAGGTATCTGCGGAAACCAGTCCGGCTCTGAACCTGACAGAGTTCGTTGACGGGGCGCGCAAGTTCGCTGCGAGAGCGAGCGCTCTGGCTCACGCGGAAACGCCCAAAGACAATAAAGACAATGCAGTCGCGCCGGAGAGCTCAGACATTCAGGAGATGATCGGCGCCTCGGTAAGTCTTCCGGCTATTGTTGCGGCGTTTCCTGAGGCGCTTCAGCCCGCCGCGCATTCTGTTCTCCCGAGCCGTGAATCTGCCGCCGTTCAGGCTGAAAAATGGGCGCCCCCGCTGGCCTGGGTCGCCATGGCGGCGTTTCCCTCTGCAGACTCCGCTCTCGCAATCTTCGATGAGATCGAACTGCGACATGCCCTGGCGGAGGCTTTTTCCGGCGTGGGTATTGAAGGCGAAGAGGTGTGGCGAGCGGCCGCGCGTATTCGTGTGCTGCTCCGCATGCAAACCCATGCTTCTCTTGCGGAGGCAGTCCGGTCTGAGGAATTCTGGCGCGATCCTGACGTTCGCTGGCTCGCTGGCATCAACAGCTACCAGGGCGAGGAGTACCTGAACCAGGAAAGCTTTGAAGCACTTCTTTGCTGGCTCGCGCTGCCCGGGTTGCTGGAGGCGGCCAGGCGCGGATCACGCTCCGCCAAGGCCGCTAAGGAGGCCGGTGCTGCCGCCGGGGATCTGGCCCGCACTGCTCAAGCCGCTTCTTACAAGCTTCGCCAGCTTCTCCATCTGCTACGGACGGAAGGGGCTCCGAGCGAGCCCAAACCCGGTGCAAAACGTTTGGCCGCCAGCACGAAGAAGGCCGCTAAACGGCCGTCGAAGAAACGGGAGTCAACTGCGCCGGAGCGGGGCAAAGAAACTTAGCGAGGCGTCTCCCTGCTCCAGCACTCGATAGCGCGTCAGGCGTGCATACTGGCTGGCCAGCGGTGTACGCCGCGCGTGTTCCGCCACGACAACAGCACCGTCTGAGAGGATGGAAGACCCGGCCAGAAATTCGAGAGTGTCGTGATAACCAGCAGCATCGCTGTAGGGAGGATCGAGAAACACCAGATCGAGAGTGATGTTCCGCTTGGCCAGTCTCCGCAGCAGAGGCATGGTTCCGGCGGGATCCACGGCGAATTGCGAATCCACGGGGAAGCGCTCGAGGTTGGAACGCAACGTAGCCAGCGCCAATTTTGAATTTTCCGCGAAATGGACAAAGTTGGCGCCGCGGCTGAGCGCCTCGATGCCCACCGCTCCTGTCCCGGCAAACAGGTCGGCGAAAATCGATCCCTCGATCCGGGGTGCGAGCACGTTGAAGAGCGTTTCCCGCAGCCGGTCGCTTGTCGGGCGCGTGTTCCAGCCCTTGGGCGCGCTCAACGGCTGGGAACGGAATTGTCCGGCGATGATCCGCATGGGGTCAGATGCAGGAATTTCTGACAATGAACTGAAACGCCACTATACCTGTCCCGAATTCAAGAACTGCGGGTAAGAGTCTTATATCGAAGAGGAACGACCATCGATGACCTCTGTCCGACCTAATCTTCTTCGTGCTCTGAAAAGAGTCCGGTGGATAGGCCATCGATGCTATATGCATTTTTCTCTCTCCTGTATTCTTCCAGATTCTCCCTTCCCTTCGCTTCGGCCCAGCGTTCAAGCATGTGCCGATCGCCTCTGAATTGAAATAAAGGAACACCGTATCCGCAGGAGGTCAGCACGAGATCCACGTTGAGCACGATCATCTGCCGCGCACCTAACGGTTCTGAGTTCTCAAACTCTGTGGCCAATAGGTGTTCGTACTCTCGACTGCTCCGGCGTAGGACTCGGCCCTGTCCATACAGGCGCAGAATCATAGGGGATCCTTCGAGAGCACAAAACATGAATGTCAAATTTTTATTGACACGCAAATGTGCTGCGGTTTCGTTTCCACTTCCGGTTAGGTCTAGATAGGCCGCAAGGTTTGGTCCCGGAAGTCTTAGTGATCTGACATCTTTGGGAGAGATATTTACCCTGCCGTGCGGGGCGGCAGAGGCGACAAAGAACACGTGCTGCCCCAAGATGAATTCTCGATGCCCAGATTCGATACTCGAAAACTGCTTGCCCATTTGCCGCAGCCTTTCGCTGTAATGTGCAGATTGTGATTTTTGGGGTTTTGGTCTGCCAAAGCGCCAAATCCCAGCGAACTACACATTGCCCATGGCCAGTGGACAGGGCCACTCCATCTACAATACCGGGAGAGGCTTTGCGATGCGCAGTTGGTCGGTCCCGCTGGGACGGTTGATGGGTGTGGAAGTGCGGCTGCACTTCTTCTTCGCTCTGCTGCTGGGACTCTCTTTGCTCTATACCGGGATGAGCGGATTGGCGGCCGTTCGGGGCGTCGCGCTCTGGCTGCTGCTGCTTGGCGTGGTTGGGGCGCGCGAGATTGCACGCAGCATTGTTTCCACCTATCACGGCATCCAGGTCCGCAGCATTCTGCTGCTGCCCATCGGCGGCCTCCCTGCCTACGCCACGCCGGAGTCCGCCGAGCAAGCCTCCGAGGGCCCGGCGCAGATGAGTCTTGCCCTGACCGGCCCGCTCACCAACTTTGCCGCCGCGATGGTTTTGCTGGGGTTCATTCGTGGCGTGTCCCCATCGGTTTCTCTGCTGGCCAAGCCCTGGGTGAGCGCGGACCATCTGCTGCGCAGCGCTTTCTGGCTGAACATTTTTCTGGCGGTCGTCAACCTGCTGCCCGCCTATCCGCTAGACGCGGGCAAGCTGCTGCGCGGAAATTTTTCCCGCACGCGCGGCGCGCTGCAGGGGACACGCGCGGCTTCAGGCGTCGGCCAGGTCATCGCGCTGGCTCTGTTCGTCGCCGGAGTCTTGCTGCAAAGCCCCTGGCTGTTGCTGGCGGGGTTCTTCATCTTTGTCGGCGCGCAACTGGAAGATCAGGGAATGATTTTCCAATCGGTTGTCGATACCGTTCGCATGCGCGACATTATGCTGACCGACTTTTCCATGCTCTCGTCCTCCGACACGCTGGAGGATGCGGTGTACAAGTCGATCCACAGTCTGCAGGATGATTTTCCTGTCGTGCGCAGCGGGTTGCTGGTCGGTGTTGTCTCCCGCCAGCGAATCGTGGAGAGCCTCCAGTTGGATGGCAACGCTTATGTGCAGTCGATCATGACACGCGCCTTTCATGTGGCTCAGCCGGACGATTCTCTGGGCGTGACGTTTCGGCGCATTACCGGCGGACGAGGGCTCTCACTGGTTCCCGTCCTCGACGGCGAAAGGATTGTCGGTATCGTCACGCTGCAGAACCTGATGCACAACATGGGCCTGCTCGCGGAGAGCCGCCGGCTGCAACAGCAGGCATCCTCCTGAGCTTCAAGGCCTCAAGAGCGCGGATGGCTCACGTCTGGCTTTTTTGCGACCTGGGCTGAATCGATCATGAAAACATTGGAAAGTCGACCGCTCGCGCCTGGCCTATATGTCGTCGCCACTCCGATCGGCAACCTCGAGGACATCACCCTGCGCGCCCTGCGGGTTCTGCGCAGCGTGGATCGCGTGGCCTGCGAAGACACACGCCAGACGCAGAAGCTGCTGTCGCATTTTGAAATCCAGGTCCCCACGGTAAGCTGCCATGCTCACAATGAAGCGCAGCGCAGCCAGGAACTGATCGCCGAGCTGCGGGCCGGCGCGCGGATTGCGCTGGTCTCCGATGCCGGAATGCCGGGCATCTCCGATCCCGGCGCACACTTGGTGGCGCAGGCCGTCGCGGCTGGAATCCCTGTCTTTCCAATTCCTGGCGCGTCCGCTGCGGTGTCCGCCCTGGCGGCTTCCGGGCTGGACACCGCCGCTTTCGTCTTTCTAGGATTTCCGCCGCCCAGAAGCGGCGAGCGCCGGACATTTTTTGAGAACCTTCGCAGCGAAAGGGCGACGCTCATCTTCTATGAAGCGCCACATCGTATCGTTGACAGTTTGCGCGACGCCGATCAGGTGTTTGGCGGCAACAGGCGTGCGGTGGTCGGGCGCGAGATTACCAAGCTGCACGAAGAATTCGTGCGCGGGACGCTGCAGGAAGTGGAGCGGACCTTTGCCAGCCGCGAGCTGCAGCGCGGTGAAATGACTCTTCTGATCGCGGGCGCGGGGTCTGCGGAAACCGCTGGGGTGAACGACCCGGCAGGAGCAACTCTGCGTGAGCGGATCGCGGCGCTGGCGGCCGAAGGGCTGGATGAGCAGTCCGCGCTCAAGCGCATCGCAAAAGACCGAGGCGTGTCCAAAAGCGAAGTGTACCGGGACTGGCAACGCGAGCAGGCGAGACGGAGATAACGTCTCTGCGTCTGGAGATCAGGATGACTGCTCAGTGGCCGTTTTCGGCCGGCTCTGTGCCCGGTTCACGGCCTTTGACGCGGTCGTAGAGATAGGCATCGCTCACGGTTCCCAGCGCCTGGTTGTAATAGTCTGGTGTACCGGCGGCTTCGCTCAGTTCTTCTGAGAAGAGATGCAGCGCCCGCAGGCGCTCCGCTGTCGCAGGCACCTGCAATCGGGACGTGGTCAGAAATTTCTGGTACCCGCGGTCCACCAGAGTGGCAATTTCGCCTCCCACCAGGCAGCCAGGACCGAGAACGTAACCCACCCCGCCGTCTTCCAGCCCGGACAGCACGGCCCCGCAGCCATGTTTTCTTACCTGAATCTGATTTGCGACCCCAGGCGACTGCTCGACATCAAATGCATGAGCACGCAAATACGTGAGGGCGCTGTCGAATGTTTTCGTAGGGGGTTTTTGCCTGGAACGCATCGTGTCTCAACATCCAATCTCTGCGTAGGCAGGAACCGCGCCGGTTTGCCGCGGCAACCCTGCAACGCTACACTTTGAGTATAGCGTGGCGCTTGCTTTCTTCCGGAGCGAGCGCTGCGCGTCTGGATAGGCCCGTAAATGACTTTGACATATCGTGAACCCGTGCAAGCGACCAGCGGTTTCGACGCGCTCACCCCGCGCTCCGGTCTGGGAGTGACGCTCCTGGATCGAGTTGGGAACACGCCCCTGGTTCGCCTGTCGAAAATCACCGCCCATTTGCCTGGAGTGCAAATCCTTGGCAAAGCGGAGTGGGTGAACCCGGGCGGCTCGGTCAAGGACCGCGCCGCAAAGGCCATTGTTCTGGACGCGATGGAGCGCGGCCTGCTCGGCCCTCCCGCGAACCGGACCCTGCTTGATGCAACCAGCGGCAATACCGGAATTGCCTATGCGATGCTCGGCGCTTTCATGCGGTTTCCAGTCACGTTGATCATGCCCTCCAATGTGTCGCCGGAGCGAAAGCGAATTCTTGCCGCTTATGGCGCCAGCATCCTTTGGACCGATCCCGCCGACGGCACCGATGGCGCCATCCGCAAGGCGCGCGAATTGGCGGCTGAGCAGCCTGAGCGCTACTACTATGCCGACCAGTATTCCAATGACAACAACTGGCGCGCCCATTACCGCACCACGGCGAATGAAATCTGGGAGCAGACGGAAAGTAGCATTACGCATTTTGTGGCCGGTCTGGGCACCAGCGGTACTTTTGTAGGCACCACTCGCCGGTTGAAGGAACTGAATCCACGCACCCAATGTATTTCCCTGGAGCCAGACTCGCCCTTCAACGGACTGGAAGGCTTGAAACACATGGCAACGGCAATCGTGCCACGGATCTACGACCCGCGCCTTGCCGACCGGAAAATCGAGATGCCTACGGAAACCGCCTATGCCATGGCGCGCCGGCTGCCTCGCGAAGAGGGCCTGCTGGTTGGTGTCTCGGCAGCCGCGGCCGTGGCGGGTGCGTTGCGCATCGCCGAGGAGTGCGCCGCAAAACAGCAGTCCGCCACCATCGTGACCATCCTGTGCGATGGCGCGGACAAATATTGGAGCGAACGATTCTGGGAGGAACAGTTTTGACGAGCATTGCCGCCGCGTTACGTATGGAGCAAGCGCAGTATGACGCAATTCGCAAGCACGGGGAAGAGACATACCCGAATGAATGCTGCGGCGTTTTGCTCGGCCACAGTGAACCCGACGCCAATGTCGTGGTGGATGCGGTACGCGCCGGGAACGTGCGGACGGACTCCGCGCATAACCGGTATCAGATCGCGCCCCAGGAACTGGTGCGCATTCAACGGGACGCCCGCCAGCAGGGTCTCGACATCGTGGGCTTTTACCACTCGCATCCCGACCATCCCGCGCAGTGGTCCCGTACCGACCTGACGGAGGCGCATTGGCTAGGCTGCTCGTATGTGATCACGAGCGTTCTGGGGCCACAGAGCACCGGGCGATGTCGCGCGGCGGAAACGAACGCTTTTCTGTTGGCCGGCTCCAGCGAAGAGGACAAGCGGCTGGAGAAGCAAGCCATCGAAGTGCAGTTTGCCGAGCCGGTGGCGGTTTCGTAAGCACCGCCTGGTGACGCCAAAGAATTTCTTTTGAGGGTTTCTATCATGCAGATTCACATTCCCACACCGCTCCGCGCGTACGCGGGCAAGCAGTCCGTTGTTCAGGTCTCGGGCAGCACCGTGGCGCAGGCGCTCAAAGCGCTGACCGAGCAGTATCCGGAATTGCGCCAGCACCTCTACAGCGACCAGGGCAAACTGCGCTCTTTCGTAAACATCTACTTGAACGACGAAGACATCCGCTACCTGGATCAAAAGGAAAATGCTCCGGTCAAGGATTCCGACTCGCTCTCCATTATTCCGTCCATTGCCGGAGGATCACCGGTCGCGGAAGCTCCAGCCGCCGCACTCACGCCGGAAGAAATGGGCCGCTACTCGCGCCACCTGATTCTGCCGGAGGTCGGCGAGGCAGGCCAGCTCAAATTGAAAGCTGCGCGCGTGCTATGCGTCGGCGCGGGTGGTCTCGGAGCGCCGTTGACGATGTATCTTGCAGCCGCTGGCGTGGGCACTCTCGGGATCGTCGATTTCGATGTGGTCGAGGCGAGCAACCTGCACCGCCAAGTGATCCACGGCACGATGGATGTGGGTCGCGCCAAGCTGGACTCCGCGGAAGACTCTCTGCGCGCTATCAATCCCAACGTAAAGATCGTGAAGTTCCCTACTCGCCTGAGTAGCGAAAACGCGCTTGAGATTTTCAAGGATTTCGATGTCGTCGCCGACGGCACCGACAACTTCCCCACGCGCTATCTGGTCAATGACGCGTGCGTGCTGTCCGGCATTCCGAACGTCTACGCCTCAATTTTTCGGTTCGAGGGGCAAGCCAGCGTGTTCGCGACCGAAGCAGGCCCATGCTACCGTTGTCTGTATCCTGAGCCGCCGCCGCCCGGCCTTGTGCCCTCCTGCGCGGAGGGTGGCGTGCTTGGCATTCTGCCCGGTCTGCTTGGCATGATTCAGGCGACAGAGGTCATCAAGCTGATTCTCGGGCAGGGCGAACCGCTGGTGGGCCGCCTGCTTCTGGTAGACACCCTCGCCATGCGTTTTCGCGAGCTTAAGCTGCGCAAGAATCCCGACTGCCCCGCCTGCGGGACTCACCCTACGGTCACCAAGCTTATCGACTACGACCAGTTCTGCGGCTTGCCGCCGAAGTCCGCCGAACCTGCCGCGGTGGTGAACGGCATCCCGCAGATGCAGCCCACGGAGCTCAAGCGCCGCCTGGATGCTGGTGACAATCTCTATGTGCTCGATGTGCGCGAACCTTACGAGTTTGCCATCGCCCAGATTGGCGGACATTTGCTTCCGCTCAACGATCTGCCGCAGCGCGTGAAGGAGTTGGACCCGAATCGTGAGATTGTCGTGCATTGCAAGGCCGGCGGCCGCAGCCAGCGCGCAGCGGAGTTTCTTGCGCAGAACGGCTTCAAGCACATTTACAACCTCGCGGGAGGCATCACGGCCTGGTCGGAAAAGGTGGATCCTTCGGTGCCGAAGTACTGAACGGTCATAGGCGCCATCGTCGATTTGAGCTCGACACTCTGCCCAGTTCCGTTGTTGCGGCGATCATCCACAGCAGCAGCAGGAAACTGGGCAGAATCGTAAATAGATGGAACTCCCAGCGCCAGATGTGGAGAATGCGCTCAACGAACCAGAAGTAGGCGATCACTCCCAAAACTACGCTGCGCGCGCGCCCCGGCGCAGCCTTGAGTGCGGCTCCCAGACAGAAGATTAACGCCAGAAAATCGTAAATCTGGTGTTTGAAGCAGGCCAGGCTGGCCGCCATCAGGCAGGCCAGCAGAATCCTCCCGTCCAGTTCCGCCGCGTGGCTGGCGAAGTACCCCGCAATGCCGCACGCCAGAGCGACGCCCAGCAGATACGGCAAGAGCGCGGTCCACGCAGCCGGATGCGGCAGGTGCTCCAGCAGTTTCTCCGTTACCGCCATAATGTTTGCAATGCCCCGCGAAACATTGTTTCCATGCAGCGCCGTACGGAACGGCTCAAAGAGAAGCATGCGCCCAGGCGTGGGCAGCCATGCATCCACCAGAAGAAAACCCGCTAGCGGCGGCAGAAGAGAATAGGCCAGCAGCTTCCCGCGTTTTCGCAGCAGCAAGAACAGCGCGAGCACGGGCGGGATGCTGTATTTTTCATAAGCGAGGCCGAGCAGCAGCCCACGTCCGCTCTCGCTGCGGACGAGCGCCCACAGCGAAATGCACATCAGGGCCAGCGCGTCGTTCTGGCCATTCTGGACAGTCACGCGAAACGGGGTGCTTGTCAGCACCAGCAGAAGCAGCAGACGCGATTGGCGATTGTCCAGTTCATAAAGTTGCGTGACACAACGGACCAGCACAGCGACAAACAGCAGGTTATAGCTCGCCCAGATCAACTTCGCTTCGCTGAATGGCAGCAGGCCAAACGGCAACAGAAAGACGTAAAGTTCGTGGAGAAAGTTGGGAACCTGGTTCAGCAGAATCTCGTGGTGCACGTCCCCGGACAAATAGACCGCCCATGGATCGCGATGCTGCAACAGCAGGCGCGCATCGCTCCACTGGAAATCGAGTCCGTACAAAATAGTTTTGCGAATGGCGGCTGCGATCGACACCAGCGAAGCCACTGTGCCGAGAACCAGGGCGGTATTTGAGGTGAGCACGCCAAGCAGCCGATCGGGTGCTGCGGCACGAGTTGTGGTTTGCTGCTGCGCGTTCGCAGGCATGGCCCCTCGTGCGAAAAGGCTATCAGAGTGAGGACTCCAAATCCCACGTTCCCTGGGCGAAAGTGGTGCGGCGAGTGGCTCCGGGGCGGCTAGAGTTGAATGTTCACCAGGTCCTGGGGCATTTGGGAAGGCATGCCAGGGGAAGTCTCCGAAGTCTGCGGGGCGCGCCAGTGGTCAATGTAGGAAACCTGGTGGACACACGAGATGGTGCAGTTCGGAGCGCATGTTTTCTGCGTCAGAAATTCCCGTTCCACGTCCGCCGTCGTGTACTTCGCCAGCGGAATACCCGGCCAGCCACGTTGCTGAGAGCAATAATGCACCAGGCCGTTTTCACAGATGTAGAGGTAGCGCGCTCCGGCACGGCAGCGCCAATCGTTCGGCTGTCCGTTCGCAATCGCTTCCTGGAAATGATTGAAGCGGGAGTAGTGCCGCTTCGTGAGCCCTTTCACTTGGTAGTAAATGCGGCGCTCTTCATCGCGCAGCGGCTTGAGTTGACCGTCGCCGTCGTGAATGATGCCGATGGTCGAAGTAAAGCCCAGTTCCAGAGCCCGGCGTGCGATGGTCAGAGCGTCCTGCGGGTACTTGATGCCGCCACCCACCACGGAGTTGATGTTCACGTGGAAATCCGCATGTTCGGCGAGCATTTGCAGTTTCCTGTCCAGCACCTTCAGGCTTTTCTTGGAGACTTCATCCGGCTGCACATTGTCGATGGAGATCTGCATATGGTCCAGTCCGGCGCGGTTCAGACGCTGAATACGCTCCGGCATCAGCAGATAGCCGTTGGTGATCATGCCCGCAATGCGTCCATGGTGACGAATCCGCGCAATGATCTGGTCGAGTTCCGGATGCAGCAGCGGCTCCCCGCCGGAAATCGTGATTACGCTGGTGCCGAGCCGCGCCAGGTCATCGATGCGCCGCAGCATCTCGTCCACGGGAACTGGATCGGAGACATCGTCAAATTCATTGCAATACGTGCAGGAGAGATTGCACCGACGCATAGGAACGATGTGTGCCATGTACGGATGCCGGGTGGACGCAATCGCGTGTGCAATGGAGGCCAGTTCACGCGCACGGCGTGTCACAGCCTTGGCGCGGCGCGCTATCCGGGAGGATTCCGCCGGGGCGCCGGGCAACTTCGGAGTGGAGGAGGCAGTCATCTTCTCCTTTATTCAATCACAGCCGCGGGTCTGCCGGACAGCCGGGCACATCCGTCGTAAGCCAGCTCCGGGCGAAAGGCGCAATTCAGGATTTGCTGGCGGCCAGCGTCAACAGCACGGTATGGGTTTGCCGATTGCGCAGGATCTGCAGCTTGACCGCGTCGTGCCGGTTTCCGCGCAGGGCGTGGATCCACTTGCTGCGGGACGTCATCGGCGTTTCGTTTGCCTCGACAATCACATCTCCTGCCTGCACACCGGCCCGCGCGCCCGGGCTCTTCGGGTCGATATTTTTCACCAGCAGGCCGGTGGTGTCCTTCAGGCCAAAAAATTTGGCAAGCTGCGGCGTGAGGACGTCCACAGTGATTCCTGTATAGGGCGCGGTGTAGGGGATGTAGCTCATCAACCCGCCGTTGGCCCCCAGGGTTTTTCCAATCTCCGCGGGAACCACTCCCAGAATTCCTGTCGAGGGGCTGGACGGCGGATCCGTCGGGGCGGCATTTGTCGGACCGGATGCCGTGGAGTTCTTTGCGCCAGCGCGGGACGGCGGACCCGATTGGGCTCGCTCGTCGGCGGCAACGACGGCCTGCATGCGCGGATCGGGCACGATATAATGCTGCGCCCATGCCCGTTGCTCGACCGTCTTGCGATCGGCAAGCACCACCTTTACCTCCAGCGGCCGGCCCTCGCGAAGCACCCGAAGGGTAACGGTCTGCCCGGGCGACATCTTGTGCAGAGCTTCGCGAATGTCCGCGGCGTGCTCCGTCTGTTTGCCGTTCATCTGCACAATCACGTCATTGCTGCGCAACCCGGCAGTTCCTGCGGGAGCGTCGTGATCGACGGCGGCGATCGCGACACCTTGTCTGGGTGGGACCTGCAGTGCGGCCCGCTGTTGGCTGTTCAGATTCTCGAACACTACGCCCAGGTAGCCTTCCCCGTTCTGCTGAAGCGCGGGCATGCCGCCGGGAGTGGATACCGCGGCTCCGCATTCCATTGCGCAGGAGATCGCCACAACAACAAGGCATACCGCGTGCCGACGGACTGTTCGCAGATTCATGGCAATCTTCAAGTACATGCTTCCAGGCGTTTGGCCGCCCCCCAGTGCGCCTGCAACTCCCAAGAACACAGTTTAGACGGGACGTGACTTCTTCTCGAAATCGTCTCATGCAGCCGAAACGGATTCGGGGAAGTCTGGTGCTGGCCTGGGGGAGAGCCTGACCCACAGGCCCGCTGCGGCCGCTTCCCGCATTGCGCTACAGGGATCCCGGTCCTGCAACGCGGCACTCGGCCGGCGAAAAGCTCACTCGGTTTCCGGAATCGAATGCAGCACTTTAAGCGAAGCTTCGCGCATCGCCGGATTCACGTCGCGGCTGGAGACAGTCTGCAGGACGATGCGCACGCTGCTGTCCGCGTTCACCGGCTCCAGCATCTGCAGCGCGCGGTTGCGTATAGGTTGGCTAGGGTCGTGCATCAGGGACTCGAGAATTGCGTCTCGAACGCGGGAATCCTGCGCGACATACGGCTGCAGCCCTTCCAAAGCCTTCAGCCGCACGCTGGGATCGCGATCGTATCGCAGCGCCACCATAAGAGCAGTGCGGACAGGACCGCCCTGACAATATTGGCCTGCTCTGCATTGTTCGGCCAGCAGCGCCACAGAGTCGCTCCGCAGGTTGGGATTCGCCGTGTTCTGCGCCGCCAGCAGCAGCAGCTTTTGAACCTCCGGGTCATCCATGGAACCCTCGACCGTGCTCGGCACCACTTGATTGAAGTGAACTTCCACCATGTGCGTGTCAGGATGCCGCACAATCTGGCTGACGTTTGCAACCGAAGGAGCAGATACAGCGGTCCAGTTGGAGCTGGCGGCGGAGTGGATTGCCGCCGACTGCACCGCGGAGCTACGGTTCCAGTAGTGGCCTGCGGTGGCGCCTAATCCCAGGCCGAGCGCGGCGAGCGCGACTGCCATTCCCGGAGCAGCCCGCAGTTGCGCAAAAAACCCCATGACGCAGGTCTCCAGCCGCATGCGGAGAGTCGGCGCAGGCAGCTGATCGAGCGCGTCATCCAACCGGATTCGGCTTTGCGCCAGCAGACTCGCGGACGGCTCAACGACGGGAGCAAGCGCCAGGGCCTGACGAAGCGCCTCATACACTTGCAATTCGTTGCGACAGGCTTCGCAGCCGGCGATATGAAGCTCCAGTTGGTGGCAACCCTCGTCCGGCAGCTCCCCGTAAACATATTGCACAATCAACCGCTGTGCGACGTCACATTTCATGGCCTGCTCCTCAAAATGAACCCCTGCTTACCGCAATTCCGCAAGCTGCGTTCGCAGCTTGCGCGTGGCACGGAACAGCGTATTTTTCGCTGTTTCTTCCGTGGTGTTCAACATCTCGCCAATGGTCCGCAGCCGCAGGCCATGGTAATGCTTCAACTCAAAAACCGTCCGTTCGCGCGGAGTCAGCGTTTCCAGGGCGGCCTGGATTTGGGTTCCCAATATCTTGCGTTCCAGTTCACGCGCGGGATTCGCCATCGCCCGTTCGTCGGAAACGTTCGTCATTGTGTCGTGCTCTTCGCCCGCGGCATCCACCATAATGGCGGAATCCTCGCGCCGGGTTTTGCGGCGCCTCAGATGGTCCAGACACAAATTTGTAACGATGCGGTAGATCCAGGTGTAGAACGAGCACTCGAAACGGAAGCTGCCGATGTGGCGATAGGCTTTCAGGAACGCTTCCTGATGGATGTCCTGGGCGTCCTGTTCCGAACCGGTCAGATGCAGCGCCAGACGCAGCACGGCCTGGTCATATTGGCGAACAAGCGCGTCAAAAGCTTCGCGGGAACCGTTCTGCGCCTCGCGAATGAGCTCCGCATCCTGCACCCGTGCTGTGCTGTCCGCGTACATTCTCGTCTTCGATTGTATGCGTGGGGGCGCAGACGATCTGTGGGGCATAGAAAGGGTTTCAAGCGGTAAAATTGCCAACCGTCGCGTTTCCATGATTCTCTCCAGTATTTGGACGGGAAAACCGGCCAAACGTGAGCCCAGGACAGTCTGGCGGACTTTGCTTGCCATCATTGGCCTGTCCAGCGTTTTGCACCCAGGCGACCCGAAATCCGCTAAACTGACGCAAATGACTCAGCAATTTAGCTCTCCCGGTGGCAATGCGCAGTCCTCCATGTTTTCCCGTGAATCCGGTGCAGGCCCCCAGGGACCCGGCTGGGTGACCGCGTACACGGATGGCGGGTCCCGCGGCAATCCTGGTCCATCGGGTTACGGCGTGGTCATTCAGACGCATGACGGCAAAGTTCTGGCCGAGCTGAGCGAGTTTCTTGGCATGCGGACCAACAATGTCGCGGAATATTCCGGGCTGCTGGCGGCGCTTGAATTTGCCCTTGCCCATGGACATCCTCGCCTCCGCGTCGTTTCCGACTCCGAGCTGATGGTCAAGCAGATGCGAGGCCAGTACCGCGTGCAAAGTCCAGATTTGAAACCCTTATATGAAGAAGCGAAGCGGCGGGCGGCCCGGCTGGATGCATTCCAGATCGAGCACGTGCTGCGCGGCAAAAACAAGAAAGCCGACGAACTCGCCAACCTCGCCATGGACCGCGGCATGCGGCGGAAACCGGAGACGAAGAACGCATCGTTATCGGCCTCCGGCACTGGGCAGAGCTCACCGGCTGCGCCGCCGGTGCGCCCGCTGCGGGGTATCGTGAAGGAAGGCAGGATTTCCCTGCTGGAGGGCTCCATTCCGGAGGGAACCATTGTCGTGGTGATGCCGGAAAAAGCCCTTGCCCAGCGCCCTGCCAGCCCGGCAGATAAAAGCCAGCGGCACCCGTCATCTTCTGAAGGCGTCTCGTAATCCCAAGTTCGCCCAGTTCCCCAGGATTTTTGTGACCCAAGATGGACCCTTCGACGTTGACGCCCTTGAATAACAGTATGGCCACGCCCAGCCCGCGTCCTGCCCTGGTGCTTGCTTCCGCCTCACCCCGCCGGAGCGAGCTGCTGGCGCAGGCAGGCTTCCTTTTCGAAGTGGAATCCATTCCTGTCGACGAGACCCGGCGAATGAATGAACCGCCGGAGGATTTCGTGCAGCGGCTGGCGCGGGAAAAGGCAACAGCGGTCTTTCAGGCCCGAGCCAGGCGCTCCGCTCTGGCAGTCCCGGTGCTCGGAGCGGACACTGTTGTGGTCTGCAACGAAATCGTTTTGGGCAAACCGTCGGATGACGAGGACGCCTTCCGGATGCTGCGGCTGCTCTCCGGGCGTACGCACCGGGTGCTTACCGGGGTCTGCCTGATTTCCGCAGCAGGCCTGGAAACCGCAGCCGAATCGACTCTCGTGACCATGCTGACGCCTTCAGAGGATCAACTCCGCGCCTACATTGCGACCGGAGAACCGCGCGACAAGGCCGGAGCTTACGCAATCCAGGGCCGCGCCGCCCGATGGATCCCTCGCATCGAAGGCTGCTACTTCAACGTAGTCGGCCTGCCAGTGGCTCGGGTCAGCGCCATGATGGAAGCAGCGGACGAGAAATAGGCACAATTCCATCTGTGATTTGTAATCTGCTGCGGGAAGAAAGGCAGGGAGAAGAGATGGACAATCAGTCTGGCTTGAGGGGATTTTCTTTCCACCTTTCTGCCATTCGCTGGAACTCTTGGAAAAGAGTTGTGTGTTGATCCTGCTTCCTCAGTTCAAATACAAAAGGACACAGCGCTCCCCAAGCTTTCAGAACAACGGTATATTGCATACGCTTGAAAAGTTTTTCGTCCAGAGCGCCGTGCCTGATAGCGGCCGCAATGAATTCATAGTTGTTGAGAACTTTTAAGATCGCTGTGAACTCGCATGAAGCTCGGTCTTCAAGGAATTTTGCAAAATTCGTGGTGTTGTTTTCGTGAAGATTGCGGATGAGCAACTTTGCAGCTTCGAGTTCTTTGTCCCGTCTCTGCTGAACCACCAGATCAATCGTTGCCCGTTGCCGCTCTCCACTTGCGCTGGAATAAATTAGCCAGAGCGCAGCCACCGCAGAAATTATGAGAGCGAAGGTCTGTATCCAAAACCCGCCGGTCTCACCTAACCATCTACATGCGGTATCCGCAGTATGCATTTCAAATTAGCCGTCGTAACCGTCTGCGTTTTTCATGAGGAGTTCTCCACTACTGAGAGGGATGCAAAGCATAATGCAATTGTTTCACATGGACTCGGAGGAAGCGCCAATCAGATAACAATACCCTTGAACCTGATCACTGGTAAACACCTAAGATCGTATCATCTTAAAGTCTCGTGCATCCCGACGAATTCACCCATCTATATGAATCGTTAAGACTTCAGTCAAAGCTTCTGCCCGGCCGAAATGGCTGCCAACTTTCCACCGGATGTGGTTCCTCTAGCCCAAATCCGATTTACTGTTCATCTGCCATCAAGGCCGCCAGCAGCGCCGTGCGCGGTGCAAGGTGTTCCAGAAAAATGCATTCATGGGTGGCATGCGCGCCCTCGCCAACTGCGCCCATGCCGTCGAGCGTCGGAATCCCAAGCGCGGCGGTAAAGTTGCCGTCCGATCCGCCGCCCGTGCTGGCTTCCTGCAGAGCAAAGCCCATTTCCGCTGCGAACTTCTGTGCCCGTTGGAATAGCTGAGCGGTGCCGCGGCTGCGCTCCATCGGCGGACGATTCAGGGCGCCCGTGATCTTCACTGAGCAGGCCGGGTCCGCCGGACGCAAGGAGCGAAACAGTCGCTCCACCCGCGCGGCATCGCGCATGCGCGCAATTCGCACATCGATCTCGGCATGCGCTTCGGCGGCCACCACATTCACCCGCGTGCCTCCCTGGACGATGCCGGGATTGACGGTCAGGCCGGTTTTCAAATCGGTAAAACGCGAGATTTTTTCCAGCAGACGCGCCAGCTCCAGAATGGCGGAATGGCCTTTCTCAAAATCCACTCCACTGTGCGCCGCCACACCCTGAACCTGCACGGAATATTGCCCGACCCCTTTACGTGCTGTTTTGTACGCGCCTGCCGCGCCTTGCGCGGGCTCCAGCACGAAGACAGCGGAGCATTCGGCGGCGATCTTCTCCGTGATGGCGCGCGAGCACGGACTGCCGATCTCTTCCTCTGAATTCAGCAATAGAATCACCGGACAGGTCAGGGTCGAGGCTTCCAGCACCATGGCCAACGCGTGCATGGCCATTACCACGCCAGCTTTCATGTCGTAGACGCCAGGACCAAACGCGCGGGTTCGCTCCACACGATAGGGCATCTCGCTCAGCGTTCCCATGGGCCAGACCGTGTCCAGATGGCCTAGCAGCAGGAGCGGCCTGGTGGATCGGCTGCCTGTTCCGCGAAACCGGACCTCCAGCACATCTCCGAACTGCTTTGGGCGATGCCGGCGAACCTTCCCTCCCAGGCCTTGCATCTGGCTGGCTACAAACTCGCTGGCACGGTCCACTGCGCCCTTGTTGTCGCTGGGAGACTCGATCGCCACCAGAGTCTGTAGGTCCTTCAACATTTCCGGCTGTCGTGCGAGTGCGGCTTGCATCC
The DNA here is from genome assembly GCA_027323885.1 of Acidobacteriaceae bacterium. Classification (GTDB taxonomy): domain Bacteria; phylum Acidobacteriota; class Terriglobia; order Terriglobales; family Acidobacteriaceae; genus JAKAAZ01. Next base: position 8,766 of record DAHVZT010000100.1, on the reverse strand, counting down.
ACCTCGCAGCGGTTTTTTCGGGAGTGCCTTTGGCCTTTGGCATACCTTCCAAAGTAGCGAAAGCAGCGGATTGCCGCCAGTTTCTTCCCACGGCAAACCGGGTCTGTGGCTTTTCCGCGACAGGCCAGGTTTGCGGACTCGCCACAGACTGTTGTATTTCCGACACATTGCACGGTTCGGGAACCCTTATAAGATACGGAGTTGTACACGCATGGGAGGGTTCGCATCGCGCGTAACCTGCAATACGAGCAGACCCTCGCGGGCCCGGTTGAGTTTGCCGGCATTGGGCTTCACAGCGGCGCTCCGGTTCGGTTAAAGATGCTGCCGGCGCCCGCCGGTGCGGGGGTTTTGTTCCGCCGCACCGATCTGGATAACTTTGAAATTCCCGCCAATGGCCGCAATGTCGCCAAAGTCAGCTACGCGACCAGCCTCATGCGCCACGGTGTTTTGATCTCCACGACCGAACATCTGCTCTCGGCGCTGATCGGATACGGGGTGGACAACGTGATTGTCGAACTCGACAATCTGGAGCTGCCGATCCTGGATGGCAGCGCGCTCCCTTATATTGAGGCGTTCCAATCTGTCGGGCTGCAGACGCAGCGACGCCGCCGCGAATACATCCGCATCCGCAAAACCATTGAAGTGCGCGATAACAGCAAATTCATCGCCTTGTATCCCGGAGAGGGCTACAGCGTTTCCTACGCTATCGACTTCCCCTCACCCATTGGCAAACAGTCTTTCCAACTGGACCTGAACACCGGCGCGTATGCATCGGAGCTTGCTTCCGCCCGCACTTTCGGCTTTCGCGAAGATGAGGCCATGCTGCGCAACATGGGACTGATCCGCGGCGCATCGGAACAGAACGCAATCATCCTGACCCACGAAGGCGTGCAGAATGGGCCCTTGCGTTTTGCGAATGAGTTTGTCCGGCACAAGGTGCTGGACCTGATCGGCGATTTGGCGCTGGCTGGCCGCAGAATCCAGGGCCGTGTGATTGCCGAACGCGCCGGACACGCGATGCACACCGCGCTGGTTTCGCGGCTGATGCAAGACCGCTCCGCCTGGGAACTGGTGCACTTGCCGGCGGAGCACAACCTGACGATGCCCCCGGCCGCGCTGACCGCCTGATCCAGATGGCTCCTGCACGCGCTTCCCGTCATATCGCCTACATCGCTCTCGGTTCCAATTTGGGCGACCGCGCCGCCCATTTGCGTGCGGCGATTGCCGGCCTGGCGAAGCTTGGCGTCGTCTCCAGGGCCTCTTCGTTCTATGAAACCGCTCCGGTCGGCAGCGTGACGCAACCGGACTTCGTCAATGCGGTCGTCGAGCTGCACACGCCGCTTCAGCCTGAGACTTTGATGACGGACCTGCTTCGCCTGGAGGTGCTGCAGGGCCGCGACCGGGCGAGTTCTCCGCCGAAAGGTCCCCGCACGCTCGATCTCGATCTGCTCTCCTTCGATGATCTCGTGATGGACACGCCCCTGCTCACCTTGCCCCATCCGGCCATCGGTCAGCGGGCGTTCGTGCTGGTTCCGTTGGCGGAAATCGCCCCGCAGTGGCAGCACCCGGTCAGTGGAAAGCCTGTCGCGCAGTTGATTGCAGAACTGTCGCAGGAACTCAATTCAGGCCAGGGTATCGTCCGCAAAATGGAGGAAGCGCGGCTCCCGATGCAATTCACTTGAGAGATACGCGAGAAGCGAGTAGATTTCAGTCAAATAAATTTTGCTGCCAAATTCTGTTTTTGTATAAGGAGGCATTTCCCTTGCGGACCACTACGGAATTCTTCCTCCACCTGGAAGAGCGCATCGCACCCTACGATCTTTTGAAGCATCCCTTCTATCGCGCCTGGACTGCCGGCGAACTGACCGCTGAAGATTTGCGCGACTATGCCTCGGAATACTGGCACCACGTATCCGCATTTCCAACCTACCTGAGCGCCATGCATTCCCGGTTGGAAGATGCGGAACTGCGCCGTACGGTGCTTCGGAATCTGGTGGACGAGGAAGGCATCGACGCGCCTGACGGAAAATCTCACAGCGAGCTGTGGATGGATTTCGCCAAAGGTATGGGCGCAGAGGAAGGCGCGGTGCGCAATCGGCAGGTCCAGCCGGAAACGCGAAATCTGATCGGGACACTCCACAGGTTGATGCAGCAGGACGTTGCCGCCGTAGGACTTGCCGCTCTCTACGCCTATGAGTCGCGCGTGCCGGAAATCGCGAGGCAGAAGGCCGCCGGGTTGTGCGACAACTATGGCGCCGACGCTGCAACCTGCCGCTACTTCACGCTGCATCAGACGGCGGACGTTCATCACGCAGAAGTCTGGAAGCAAGCCATCCATGAGGAACTGACCCGCGATCCCAGTGCGGCGGACCGGGCGCTCGATGCAGCGCAAGCCACGGCGCAGGCGCTGTGGAGCGCGCTTGACGGCGTGGAACGGCTGCGCATGCAGCGTAGAGCGAACTAGGGCGCGGGACGTGCGGAACGGCCATCCGGAAGCATCGCCCGGCCACCGCCAAGAACATTCCTCCGCAATACGATCTGGTCACCGGCTACGGCGAGGACGCAGCCGCCATGCAGTCCACCGGCGGCTCGATGCCTTGAGCACAACAGCCCCGGCTTGCCGGGCTTTTCCGCCTCGCTGGCGGTCAAGGAATGTCATCGCATGGCGACCTTCACCGGCGGCACCTCCAGAATCACGCGCCCTCGCCTGGGATCGAAGATTACATCCATCTGCTCGAGAACCTTGTTGCCCAGGTCCCCATCGAGGCGGCTGCGGTCCGGAACGCCTCTGCTCAAGGGGGCGAGAAGCGCATAAAAAGACTGAATCAAGATCTGGCGCTGGAATGAGTTGTCGCCGAATTGCATCTTGGACAACTGGACCACGTCGCAGGCAAAGCGGCCACCAAGGCCGATATAGCTCGATTGCTCAACGTTGAGGATTCGCTGCGAAGGTCCATGCCGCCCGACAAAGCGAGGATCAAGGATCAGGACAGCGTCGCTGCCGGTGTCGATCAGCAGTTGCGCCTCTCGTTCTTCGCCGCTCGGCAACTGCACCCTTACACGGATCCTGGGGCGGGATTTGTCCATGGAAATCTGGGTTCCGTCCCCGTGGTAGCGGTATCGCGCCGCGTCGTGCAGGCGGAGCACGCGATCGGGGTAATCCACCTCCGCAACGTAGTCGCGTAAGAAGGCAAAGCCGATGATGCCATCCAGCGGGTGACGCAGCGCCACTCGCAGAGCTGTGAAGTCGAAGCTCTCCGCCGCGCTACGGACGATTGCTCTGTCTCCTAAACGGACGTCGATGTCGTCTACTTTTCTGCCATGGATGTCGTCCGCTCCCAGGCCCACAATCTGCAGCGGCTCGCCCTGGTCCGTGCGAAGCTGCCCGGCAATCCGCGAGTCGATCGCAATTGTCTTGCTGTCGCTGGTGAATCCCGTATCGAGCATGACGGTGTGCATGCCTGACCCACCCAGAGCGAGCTGCAGAAAAATGTGACCGTGCGCGTATTCAAACGGAATGACGATCGGAGAATCGCTCGGGGAAGAGCCTGGCGCGAGAGTTGAAGCGGCGCGGCCGCGGTTTGAGCCAAAGAGAAACACGCAACAAGCCAGGAACAGAAAGCTCCCGGAGGCTGGAAGGCCTGCTACGGTTTGGCGCGTACCAGACATACACGCGGGCGCCTGTGCATCTGTCTCAGCAAGAGCATACTCGCTCAAACGAACGACTGACAAAGCAAATCGTGACGAAATAACCAGCCCATTATGAGTCGGAAAGACTTCGATCGGATGGGAAAAGCTGCCGGTCCTAGTCCTGCAGCCGCTCGACGAACAGTGATCGAAAAACACTACAGGACGTCACGCCAAGGCATGGAGGACGACATGGGCTATGGTGCCGCAAATGTAAAGGTTCTTCGCTTAGGATGACGGCTCCAATAGCAGCCCTGATGTTGCTCTACATCGAAATGTAAGGAGCGCGACCCTCAGCGGGAAGTCGATGCATGTACGTGCAATATGACCCGGCGGTAGGACGTCAGCGGAGGCGACCCGTTGTCTGTTACAGCCAGAATGATGTGCGCGACGCCGGGGCCCGAGCAAGGGATGACGTTGGGCATCCACGGCTGGTGGCAAACCGCCGTCGGAGTCACAATCGCTACTGACCGATGGTTCCCAGTCAATGTGACGGAGGACAGGTTGGTCCCAGTACCTCCTGCCTCGGCATAGTGAAACCAACTGTACTGCAGACTCTGTCCATCGGGATCATGACTTTTACTCGCGTCCAGACGTACAGGTTTGCCGACCTCAGCCTCCATCACAATTGGGGCGGTTCCGTCCGCTCCATTGATTTCGATGACTGGATTATGGTTCGAGTGGGCATAATCCTTGATCGTCCAGTCCATGCGCGCGGCAAAATCATTTTGGAACGCTTCGCGCCATCGCCAGATCGTGGCCTGGTCTGACGTGTAGGTCCTGCCATCGACTCCAACGACGCTGTCCTGGGATGTCACGCGGGAAAACAGGTCGCCGCCCTGGGTCCAGATCGGATGCGTCTCACCATATGGCTGGCGATAAACATAGCGGCCTCCCCAGCCTCCCCAATCAGGGCTGCGGGAGCTGTTCAGTCCGTTGTCAATCAGTCCCAGGAACGAGGGAGTATCCCCTTCCATAATGAACGCAAACCTTGGGTAAAGTTTTCCCAATGGCCCTTTGCTTCGGATGTTTGCATCCAGCCATCTGTTCGTCACTAACGAGGTGTCCGCACCCATGCAGTTGCGGTAATAAACGTCTCCACTGATACCGGTCCAGGTGGCGTAATAGGAACTACCGCCGTCCGGCGCCGAGGGTTGAACGATGTAGAACAGATCGGGAAATGTGCGGCGAATCCAAGGTCCGGCGTCATCCTGATCGGAAATCGAGGAGACGCGAAGCTTCGCGATGAATTTGGCCAAGTCGGACGGTGATCGTGTGGCGCGCACTTCGATCAGAGCCTCGGCCAAGGTATTCGCGCCACCCCAAAGGCATATCCATACCGGGCGCGCATCGTCGCGATCTCCTGCACGAATGATTGCCTTGGCACCATCCGACATTTTGTCCAGCCCTGTGGCGGCCAAGCCATAGGCGGACTGCCCGACGAAGACATGCGCGGCAAGCTCGTCGGCAGTGGGCCAGCCCTTTGCGTTCAACAATAGATTGGGCCGAACAGTGGCGTACGCCTGGATCAAGGCACGCATGGTCTCCGGATGGACCGAGCTCTTCTGCCAGGTCGAGGTGGTCGCGATTAGCCCTTCGATATCGAATTCATTGGAGTAGAGCAGCAGGCGAACAAAGGACATCTGATCATCGGGTTCATTGCCAATGTCACTGATGATGATCACGCGAGGGCGCACGTCAGGCTGGTTCATCTGCGAGGAAGGACGCCTCTGCCCGTGCAGAGCATTCGTCAACGGAAGCATCAAAATAAGGAACAGACCCAGCTTGCAACCCACACTCCACCTGTTGCGGCCTGTGGATTGAAAATGTGTGGTCGTCCAGGAACTAGAACGTCGAAGCTTTTTGGTATTCACACCCGCCATTCTATGTGCCTGCGCAAATCCGCGTCATTCACGGACCGAGGAGTTGGCATTCGCGATGTGCAGCGGGCGCGCCAAGGCAATCCAGTAAAATCGCATACGCATGTCCCTTACCTTCAACATTCAGCAGACGCACGGCACGGCACGGCGCGCGACCATGCAGTTGCCGCACGGAGTGGTCGAGACGCCGATCTTTATGCCGGTCGGCACGGCAGGAACGGTCAAGGCAGTTCCGCAGAGCGTTCTGGAAGACGTTCACACGCAGATTCTGCTGGGCAATACGTACCATCTGTACCTTCGTCCGGGGCATGAGCGGATTCGCCGCCTGGGCGGTTTGCACAGGTTTATGAGCTGGCCGCACCCCATCCTGACCGACTCGGGCGGCTTTCAGGTGTACAGCCTGAACAAGCTGCGCAAGGTGACCGAAGACGGAGTCCGGTTTCGCTCCCACCTGGACGGCTCGGAACACGTCTTTTCGCCCGAGCACTCCATGGACGTGCAGATTGCTCTGGGCGCGGACATCTGCATGGTGTTCGACGAATGCACGGAGTGGCCGGCGACCCGGGAACGCGCGCGCGAGTCTCTGGAGCTGACGATGCGGTGGGCGCGCCGCAGCCGCGATTATTTTCGGGAGCATGCCCAGCAGGTTCCCTGGTTCGCGGAGTACGGCGGCTACACCCAGAGCCTCTTTGGCATCGTGCAGGGTGGAATGTATGAAGACCTGCGCCGCGAATCCGCCGAGCGGCTGGTGGAGCTTGACCTTCCGGGGTACGCAATCGGCGGACTGAGCGTGGGTGAGCCGCGTGAAAACACGCGCGCCATTATTGAAGCCACGCTGCCGCTGCTCCCGGCGGACAAGCCGCGTTATGTGATGGGCGTCGGTTACCCGGAAGAGATCGTGGAATACGCCGCCATGGGCGTGGACATGATGGATTGCGTGCTGCCGACGCGGGCCGCCCGCCACGGCCTGCTGTTTACCCGCGAAGGCCGCATGAACATCAAGAACCAGCGTTTTGCGGAAGACCGGAATCCGCCCGACCCGGAGTGCTGCTGTATGGTTTGCCGCCGCTACACGCGCGCCTACCTGCGGCACCTGGCTATGGCGCAGGAGCCTTTGGGCGGTGCGCTGAACAGCATCCACAACTTGCATTTTTATCTCGATACCATGCAGTCGGTCCGCGAGGCCATCGCACGCGGGACCTTGAGCGAGCTGGTGGCGCGTGTGCGAGACCGCGTCCGGTGAGGAGCATGCAAGGATTTCCGAAGTTTGGGCGCACAATGCTTGCGGATTCCGGTTTGCAATTGGCACTCCAGGGGTTTCGCCGCGAACGACGCTAGTATGATCCAGGAGAGGCATCATCCATGAGTAAGCTTTCCCGTCGCGAATTCGGTTACCTGGCGGCTTTGACCGCGGCTGCGGCCGCAGTCCCAGAAACCGCCCGCCTTCAGGCGCAAACAACCGGCCAGAGCAGCATCTCCGGCTCGCCGCTGCGCTTCCCGCAGGGATTTCTCTGGGGCTCGGCTACGGCCAGCTATCAGGTGGAGGGTGCGGTCAAGGAAGACGGCCGCGGCGTCTCGATCTGGGACACGTTTTCTCATACCCCCGGCAAAATAAACAATGGAGACACAGGGGATGTGGCCGACGACGAGTACCACCGCTATGGGCAAGATGTCGGGCTCATGAAGGACCTGGGGCTGAAAACTGCGCGGTTCTCCATTGCGTGGCCGAGGATTTTTCCTCAAGGTACGGGAAAGCCCAATCCCAAGGGAATCGACCACTACCGGCGCGTTGTGGACGCCATGCTTGGCGCGGGAGTGGAACCATACTGCACCCTGTACCACTGGGATTTGCCCCAGGCGCTGCAGGACAAAGGGGGTTGGGAGAATCCGGATACGTCGCGGGCCTTTGCCGACTACGCGGGCTATGTAGCGGGACAGCTTGGCGACCGGATTCGCCACTGGATGACCATCAACGAGCTGCGCTCCTTTACCGTGGCGGGTTACGGGGAAGGCGTGCATGCTCCGGGGCTGAAGGTCGGACGGAAGCGGCTTGCGCAGGTGAACCACTATGCGGTGCTCGCGCATGGCTTGGGTGTGCAGGCAATCCGCGCCCATGCGAAGGCAACGCCGCAGGTGGGACTCGCCGAGGATGCCACCGTCACCTGTCCCGTCGTCGCCGATGAAGCGGGCATTCGCGCGGCGCGCACCGCTTACCAGGAAGAAAATGCGCAATACCTGAACGTCATTATGACGGGCCGATACACTGAGGCTTACCTGAAAAAGCTTGGACCCGCCGCTCCGAAATTTACGCCGGAGGAGATGAAGATCATCTCCACTCCGGTCGATTTCGTGGGGCTGAATGTCTATGAGCCGACCTGGGTACGTCCCGACGAGACGCAGGAGACCGGCTACTCCGTAGTGCCAAATCCGGCTTCCTATCCGCACATGTACTCCAACTGGCTGACGGTCGGGCCAGAGGCCCTGTACTGGTCCCCTACGCTTGCGCACCAGATCTATGGCATCAAGACCCTGTACATCACAGAGAATGGCGCGTCGTCGGCCGATGTCGTCGCTCCGGACGGGCATGTTTACGACACAGACCGGGTGATGTACCTGCGCAATTACCTGATGCAATTGCAACGCGCGGTTGCGAACGGCGTACCGGTCAAGGGGTACTTCCTGTGGAGCCTTCTGGACAACTTTGAATGGGCCGACGGTTACGGAAAGCGGTTCGGGATCACGTATGTGGACTTCAAAACCCAACAGCGCATTCCCAAGCTGTCGTCGGAGTTCTACAAAAAGGTGATTGCGGCGAACGCTGTATCGTAGTGTTGGAAGCTTGGTCTTTCCAGCAAATGCGGCGTGGCGCGCCGTTTGCAAAAGCCGGACTGATGTAAGCTAAAAGATTCACGGTGGCGGCAAAAATTTGGCGCTTGGTGATCTTGCGCCCAAACTCCGCTGGTAACCCTGAAGGAAGACCGCAGACGCCCATCCAGGGATGGGATTCCGCGTTTCCGGATGATCGAAGGACGCCTGGCCGGGGTCTGCCGGGAGCGGAGCAAAAAGGTATCAGCAGAACAGTTGGTTTGGCGCTGACGGACCCAACGAACCGAAACATTCTAAGGAACACAAAGAGCATGGCAACTATCCTGTATCAGGCCGCAAATCCGATCCACAGTCTTACGACCTTCGCGCCTTT
>DAHVZT010000151.1 GCA_027323885.1 Acidobacteriaceae bacterium | reverse complement strand
GGCATCACTCCCTGGTGGCTGTCTCCCAATGGCAACTGCGAGGACGTTCTGGAAGATGGCGACGCCATTGAAGGTCTTCCCAACGCGACCTATCCAATGACCTTGAATCACTACGCCTACCATCCGCAAAATGAGGCGCTGCTGCCGTGGTTTGAGTTTGAGCGGCACTCCAATGCGATCGGCCACGCGTATAGCTACCCGAATGCTTCCACGCTGACGGCGCTTTCCCCCGTCGAGCGGCCGAACTGCAAGTAGGCACGTTGCGCGACATATCGGGACGATTCACGGAGGTTGAGGATCGGATGCATGAATCTCCCACTCAAGCCAAAGAACGGCTTGAATGGGGGTAGATCCAGCAGACAAGCCCGTATCCAAACCGTGGATGTCTCACATTGAAATCACGCGACCAAAGCGACAGTCATTCTGAGCGCAGCGAAGAATCCAGACGAATTCGGCTCGACGACTCCGCCATCACCTTCTGGATTCTTCACTCCGCTGCGCTCCGTTCAGAATGACTTTCCGGCATGAGGATTCCTTCAAGTCAGGCAGGGTCATATCTCGTCAGGCAGGGTCACATATCTCGTCAGGTGGGCTCATATCTCGTTTTGCGCCCAGGCAAAATCCGGGTGCGAAACGTCTCGCTTGACACGTAGGTTTCTGCGGCGGCCTTTCGTCTTGCAGCCATGCTCGCCGCTTACCTGCTGCCCGGCTCCGCTGGCACCGCCAGGCTGTCGGGTTCGCGAAAAATTGTCAGGTGAGAAAATACGTCGCGCGGAACAAACTCGCGCAAGATATCGAAAGCAGCCAGTCCACCGAGCGAGGTGCCGAATTCCCTGAGCGCCACGCCTCCGCTACGGCTCGCCGCCGGATAGTAGAGGAAACTGAGGGCGACCGCCACACCGCGCCCGAGAAAACCGGAATAGTTTGGGATCACCCGGCCGTCGTCTGTTCTGGAGAGGAAGACCTGGTCGAGGGCGTATTCGGTGCGCCGCACATTGGTGCTGCTCTCACCCAGCCGATAGTAGCGAGGATCTTCATGGAGCAGCGCGGGGAACGCAGCGTCGGTAAAGAGCCGGTCGCTATCCTCGCGCAAAATCGCCGCGCCAACGCGCTGGCCGAACGCATCGACATCCGTCCCATACCTCGGATCGCTGTTCTGGTACTGGCTCCATCCGGAGGAAAGCAGCGCGGGCAACAAATTGATTGGCTCGACCATCTGCCGCGCGGAATAGATGAATTTCTCCCGAACGTCGAGGCGTCTCGCCGTCTCGCCCGGAAAAATTGTGCGGGCATACAGCGGGGCATAAATGGCCGTGGTTCGAGCGGAAGCCGCGCCTTGCAGTACGCCGATCCCGTTCCCGTTCTTCGGGTTCTGCGCGTCCGAGGCCGTCGATGTCCGCGCCGGCTGGGGAGCATCGGGTAAGTCAATTTTCGTCCGGACCGGAGCGGGTGTCTCGCAAAACAGAAACGGCGAACTGACCACGACCCACGCAAGGCAAACTACCCGGAAAACACTCTGCAAAACAACTCCTGTTGTTACGGGTGATTACTACAGTCTGACGACCCATAAAGATTTTGACCAATGCACACTTCTTACCGTTCATGTTCTCACGTTCCGGCCGGCATCAGAGGCGCGCCTGTCGCGGCTGGGAACCTGCGCCGCTCCCTTGTACGCAGATTGGACTCCCGCAGGCCCGGCTCGGAAGCGGTGGCCGCGCAAATGCCACGGTCCCGCGATGAGCAGGCCTTTCGCAGAGACCTTGACTCGCCGGAAATGTTGCCGGCGCTGTTTCCCGCATCTAAATCCGTCGTACGGCAGGCACACTTCAGGGTTTACTCCAGGGTTCGTCTGCAGGAGGGTTCCAATGAAGAGGGTTCTCGCAATCGTAGGCGTTTTTTTGGTGGTTTTGCTCCTGATCGTAGTGGCGGTTCCCTTCTTTATCAACGCCAATACCTTTGTACCCATTCTTGAGCAGCGGCTCTCGGCCACGCTGGGCCGCAAGGTCACCATCGGCCATCTCTCCATCAACCTGTTTCAAGGGGGCATGAAGGCGGACAATCTTACCATTGCGGACGATCCGTCCTTCAGCGCGCAGCCCTTTGTGCAGGCCAAAGAACTCGGCGTCGGCGTGGACCTTCCGCTGCTGCTGTTCCACAAGCAGCTCGACGTGAAAAAGCTGAACGTCGTCGATCCTCAAATCCAACTGCTGCAGAAAGCGAATGGTAAGTGGAACTATTCCTCACTCGGCGCGAATGCCATGGCCACCAGCAACAAGCCGGCGGCCAACCAGAACGGGTCCGCGCCGCCGGTCAGTTCCATTGGCAGCGTTCACATCACCAATGGGCTGGCGAAAGTCGTCGTCGAGGGATCGCCGACACCGCGGGTGTACAGCGGGATCGATCTCACCATGACGAATTTCAGCTTTACCAGCCAATTTCCATTCCAAATGTCGGCCAATCTGCCCAGCAACGGCAAGGTCAGCGTTTCGGGTGAGGCCGGTCCCATCAACAGCACGGACAGCTCGCTGACTCCTTTCCATGCCGACCTGACGATGACCCACATTGACCCGGTCGCGGCGGGCTTTCTGGACGCGCAGGCGGGCCTTTCCGGAATTCTCGACGTACACGCAAAGATGGCCTCGGACGCCGTAACGATGACCAGCACGGGAAACGTGACCGGCCAACAGATGCGCTTTTCCGCGCATGGCGCGCCGGCCTCCACGCCGATGAAACTGAACTACACGACCAGCTACAATCTCGCATCCAGTATCGGGAATATCTCGAACACAAGCCTGACCGCAGGCTCAGTCGTGGCCGACCTGACCGGAACCTATCATCTGATTCCAGGCCATCCGGAGGTACAGCTCAAGCTCAACGGCAACAACCTGTCCATCGATGCTCTGCAAGCGCTGTTGCCGGCCTTCGGCGTGCATCTGCCGAATGGCTCCGTTCTGCGCGGCGGCACGCTTACCACCTCGCTCGCAATCGACGGGCCCATCAACAACCTGGTCATTACGGGTCCGGTGAATATGACCAACACCCAACTGGCGGGGTTCGATCTCGCTTCCAAGCTGAAGACCATTTCCGCGCTTAACAGCCTTGCCGGCGGCACGGGAAATGTTACCGCCATCCAGACGCTGCGGGCGGACCTGAATGACACGCCGCAGGTCATTACGTTGACGAACATCGATACCGTTGTGCCCGCGCTGGGCCAGGCCACAGGAAACGGAACGATCCAGGCCGGGGGTCAGTTGAACTTCCATCTGCTCGCCAAGCTGAGCGGGAAAAGCGGTCTTGGCGCGGTCGCCAACGGAGTCATGGCAGTCCTGCCCGGGCTGCTTGGCCAGCATGCTCAAACCAACGGCATTCCGCTGACAATCACCGGAACGACGAGCAATCCTCAGTTCAACGTGGATGCGGGTTTGTTCAAGTCGGGCGCACCTGCCAATTCCCCGCAGAAACCTCAATCCAACCCGGTCAGCAATGTGCTGAATGGAATCCTCGGAAAACATTGAACAGTCTCGCGGCCGCAACATGCCCTGCGGCCGCAAACAGGCTATCGCGCGAGGAATGCCCCTGCCGCCCGGCACATCGCCTGGGTCAGCTCCCAGCCATGTTCGTCGGAACCTTTAAGGAACGGCTCCCCAGTATGGTCGATTGCATTCGTGACGTGCGCAACCACGGCCACTTGCGCCCGTCGCGCCTCTGCGAACGCGAACAGAGAAGCAGCCTGCATCTCGACCGCAAGAACTCCATTGGCGCGATGCCAGGAAAGCTGTTCCTCCGTTTCGCGATACGGAGCATCCGTCGTCCATACGCGTCCGCGAACCACCGGAACATCCCGCCCTTGCAACTCCCGGTGGATATTTTCGGACAGCATGGAGGGTGCAGGAACGAATTCTTCAGGCGGAAGATAGTGATAGGAGGTACCCTCATCGCGCACAGCACTTGTCGCGACGATGAGACAGGGCACAGGCAGGGAGCGGTCGACGCGGCCCGCGGACGTGAGGCCAAGAATGATCTCCGCGCCGGAAACATGGAGCTGCTCCGCGATCAGCGCGGCATAGGGTCCGCCGATCGTTCGCGCGATCATGCCGCATTCCATGCCCTCCAACTCAAAGGAATACATCGCCGTGTGAAAACATGCCCAGGCGGGATACAGGCGCGCGATGTTCGATTGGACCAGCCAGTCCGTCAAATCGCCGTCAAAGTCCAGAACGCAAATCCTGGGAACGGGCAAAGCGCTCAATCCGCGTTGCGACCGCACTGCTTCCACCAGGTCCTCCGGGCGAAACGCGCTCGGCGATGCAACCGGGTGGCGGAGAATGGGCAAACGATCGTGCATGCATCTTTATAACAAGCCGGTCGAAACGGGTGTCCGGCGAGGAACTCTCAAACGCGGTATAGTCTCTCCACAAGAGGCCGGAAAACGACCATGAAAGTTCGACCGAGCATGCAATTCCGGACAGCACTCTGCTGCGTATGTCTTGCCGGATTCGCGCTGATTGCGGGATGCAGCCGTGCTCCGGCCCCGGCGGCGAATCGCTCAAACGCCAGCCATCCTTCACCGGCTGGTGAAATGCGCGCCGCCATGCAGCGTCCCGCCGCCGGAGAGTCCGCACCGGACTTCGATTATTACCTGCTCACGCTTTCCTGGTCTCCGGAGTATTGCCATGGCCACCCGAACAGCCCGGAATGCAATGGGAGCCATCCCGGATTTGTGGTCCATGGTCTCTGGCCGCAGAGAAACGACGGCGAGTGGCCATCCCATTGCTCGAACGCGCCCGGGCTGCCGGATCCTTCCACCATGCTCGACATCATGCCGGACCCGCATCTGGTTGCGCATGAGTGGGCCACGCACGGCACCTGCTCAGGCCTGTCGGCCCAGCAATATTTCGCGCTGGTGCGCCAGGCCTTTCAGTCCATCAGAATCCCTGCCCCGCTCGCTGGACCTGCACAGTCCAAGACCATGAGCGCGACCGCCATCAAGCAGAGTTTTACTGAAGCAAATTCCGGAATGTCCGCGGATGATATGGCCATAAGCTGCCACAATCGCTATCTGTCCGCCGTGGAGTTTTGCCTCAGCAAGGACCTTCAGCCCATCGACTGCCAGGCAGTCCGGGACTGCACCGCTCGATCCATCCGCATTCCAGGGAGCGGCCAATGAGCCATCAACGACGTTTTTGATTTTGCGGCGACCAGCCCAGGTTTGCTGGAATTCGCAATCCGAACTGCCTTCGTGATAGCATCCGCGCACGATGATGTCCTCGGTCCGATCGCATTTTTCTTCCGGTTTTCGCGCCTCCTCCGCAGCCGTAACTTGCGGCATGCTTGCGATGATGTTCTGTGTGTCGAGCGCTCCGCTGCCAGCCCAGCAGGCCGCTTCAGGCGGAACGGACGCGCCGCAAAATCAAGCTGTGGCGAGGCTGCTGGCCACGCTGGCGAAAACGCATTCGCCGCGGCAGGCCGCGATCTCACCCGACGGAAATACCGTCGCATGGGTCGCCTCCGTGGGAAAGACCGGCAGCCGCATTCATCTTTCTCCCTTGGCCGGCATGGCTTCCGAGCAGGTCATTGCCGCTCCCGCGGGCATGCAGAGCCAGGGCGATCAGAAATGCCGGGAGTGGGACGCGGCGTGGTCGCCGGACTCCAGGCAGATCGCGTTCCTGTCCGACTGCGCCAGCCAGGGTCAACCGCAGATATTTTTGTCCAGTCCCGATTCGGCGCGTCAAAAGCCGCGGCAGTTGACGCATTTCAAGGGCTTCGTCCACGGGCTGGCCTGGTCGCCAGACGGGAAGCAGCTCGGCTTTCTGTTTGTAGAAAATGCCACGCGGCCCGCCGGCGCTCTGGCCGCGATGAAACCTGCCGTCGGCGTGATCAGCGCGGAAACCATGGCGGAAGTCCAGCGCGTCGCGTTGATCGATGTTGCCAGCGGATCTCTGACGCAGGCGACTCCGGCGAATCTGCACGTCTACGAATTTTCCTGGTCGCCGGATTCCAGGTCTTTGGCCTACGTAGCCGCTGCACCTCCCGGCGAAGATAACTGGTGGGTAGCGCAGCTCTACACCCAGGCCGCCGCGAACGGAACCCCGCAATCCATTCTGAAGCCGCACATGCAGATCGCGGTGCCGCGATGGTCGCCTGACGGGACGCAGATTGCCTTTATCGGTGGATTGATGAGCGACCAGGGTGCGCCTGGCGGAGACATCTACCTGATTCCTTCCACCGGCGGCGCTGCCAAAGACATCACCCCAGGAAGAAAGGCGTCTCCGGCATGGCTGCACTGGACGGGTGTGCACCGGCTTGGGTTTACTGAAGGCGTTGACGGCGAGAGCCGCTACAGTGTGCTCGACACCGCGACGGGCGCCGAAGACCGGGCTGCGCGCGTGACCTTCCCGCAAAGCATCGGCGATGGCCGGTATGAGATGAGTCTCTCGTTTGCCAAGGATGGAAAAGCCGCGCTGATCAAAACCGACTTCAACACTCCACCCGAGGTTTGGGCAGGCCCGCTCGATCACCTGATGCAAATCACTCATCTGAATGCATCCCTGCACCCGGACTGGGGCAAAAGCGAAAGCGTGACCTGGACCAATGAAGGATTCCGCGTGCAGGGATGGCTGCTCTACCCCAAGGACTACGATACGCAGAAGAAATATCCGCTTATCGTCTATGTGCATGGCGGTCCAGCCAGTGAGGTAATGCCGCGCTGGCCCTACGGCGGGTATGGCCCGGCGCCGTTTTCCACGCTCAACTATTTTGTGTTGATGCCCAATCCACGCGGTAGCTACGGAGAAGGCGAACCCTTCACGCGCGCCAATCGCAAGGACTTCGGGTATGGCGATCTGCGGGACATTCTCGCGGGGGTCGATACCATTTCGAAGAAGCTTCCCATCGATCCGGCGCGCGTCGGGCTGACCGGATGGAGCTACGGCGGATTCATGACCATGTTCGCCGTCACGCAAACCCATCGCTTCCGCGCCGCCGTCGCAGGCGCGGGAATCTCCGACTGGAAAAGCTACTACGGCGAGAACTCTATCGATCAATGGATGGTGCCCTACTTCGGGGCCAGCGTCTATGACGATCCCGCGGTGTATGGGAAAAGTTCTGCGATCAACTTCATCAAGAACGCCAAAACGCCCATGCTGATTGTGGTAGGCGATCGCGACGGTGAATGTCCCGCTCCCCAGTCCTTTGAAATGTGGCATGCCCTGCAGACGATGCATGTGCCGGTCAAACTGGTGGTGTATCCCAACGAAGGGCATGGGTTTTCAAGCCCGGCGGACAGGCAGGATGTGTTGGAACGGGCGCTGGCATGGTTCACGCAATACATGCCCGCAACACAGCCTTGAATCGGCCGCGCAACTGCGGTCAGCCCTTTTCAACAAACGGAATTGCTGCCTGGTTCGCCCGCTGCGGGCGCTCGGTTGCCGAAGCCGCAGCATACCCATAAACTAGTACCAATCTGACTCGCGTCAAAGGAATGCGTTATGTGACCGCCAGCCCGCGTCAAGCGGCGGCGGGGAGGTTCAATGCGGCGGTTTTTGTTTCTTGCAATTTTATGTGCTCTCTCGCTTCCTGCCGGTCTTTCGGTGACCGGTTGCGCTCCAAATTACGGCCAGAATTTCTGTAGTGGATTCCAGAGCGGACCTTTGGTCAGTGCTACCGCTTCCATCGTGCTGGAACCTAAGACTTACGGCATCTCCTTAAGTTACGGACAGATCGCCCAGGTGCAAACGCCGACCGCGTACAACTGCAAGCAGCAGCCCACAGGGCTCTCGACGTTTACGTACGGTACCAGCAATTTGCTGCTGGCCGACATCTCCCCGAGCGGCAGTTTGTGCGGAGGAACCTGGAACCGTAATACCGGCAACGGAGTGGCAGACTTTACCAGTTGCATCCCTACTGATAAGACGGGCATCGCCTACATTACGGCCAGCGGCGGCGGTGCTGTCAGCAACGTTGTTCCCGTTTTCGTGCATCCGCAGGCAACCAGCGTGGTGTTGGGAACCGGAGCACATACCTGTTCTACCAATCCCGCCAACGGTCAGCCGTCGCCCGTCCAGGTTTGCACGTCCTTGAACCCCAACCTGCCGGTTGGCTGCACGCCCGCCTATTCGCAGTCGAGCTGCGTTTCCCAGAACAGCACAGCACCGCTGGAAGCTACGGTCTACAGCGGAACCCAGGACATCACCTGCGCCTCTGGCCATCTGGTCTACACGCCGCAGGACCCGAACGTGGTCACGGTCGACCAGAATGGAATCGCCACCGCGCATCTGCCGGGCTCAACCGTCATTTCCGCCACAGTTGCCCAGGCGACCAGTACCGCAGGATATTTCTTCACCTGCCCGCCCAAGAACATCACGCTGACGGCCGGCGGTACGAATGACACCAGCGTCACTGTGAATCAGAACAACATTCAGCCGCTGTCGGCGGTGGTTACCGACACGCTGAACAAGCCCATCACCGGGCTTTCGCTTACCTATTCGTCCACCAACCCCGTCAACATTCCGGTCAACAACACGGGGGCGGTCACCCCTGCATTCCCCAGCGATGCCGCGATTGTGGCGCAGTGCCTTCCCGCCACTTGCAATCCTTCCGCGCAAAACCAGATTGCCAACCTGAGCACAGGATTGCCGGTCACCAGTAATCCCGTGCAGGTACATACTCCCGGACCGAGTCAGGACATCCTTTACATGTCCAGTCCGGATTCTTACAACTTTGTGCCCATCGACTTTCAGAGCGGCACGGTCGGCACGCCGATTCGTCTGCCCTACCAGCCCAACTCCATGGTTGCCGATGAAAACGCGCAGTTTCTCTACTTCGGCAGCACCGTCGAGCTGATGATCGTATCCACCTCCAGCACGACCGGAGCCACTCTGACGACAACGAGCCCCGGAGTTCCCGGAACCGTCCTCGCGGTCTCGCCGGACAACTCCACCGTAGTCATTCACGACCCCTGCCGTCAGCTTTTCTATCTGTACACCCCGGCGATTCCCGCGGTGGGCAAGACAGCCGGAACGCCCGCGACGGAGCTCTCCTTCGCGGCACAGGGCCCGACCATTCCCTGCACCATCGACAACATCCCCGTGGATCCAACGGTCGAGGTGAATCCTCCGTATTCCGCGCAATTCACCCAGGACAGCCAGACGCTCTATATTGCCGGCGGCAATCTGCTGTACGTCTACAACAGATTTACCGGCTGGCACGTGTGCACGGACAGCGGAAACAATCCATCAAGCAATTGCCCTGTAGATTCCACCAGCGTGGCGGTGACCGTGCCAGGCGTCGGCGCGTATACGGGCGGCCAGCAGACCCGCGCCTTCGGCTACTGCGCAATGGGCTTCAACAATACGCAGCAACACCCCGGAGTTCCGCCAAACACGTTACCGACTGGAGTAGACCCCAATAAGGCGCTGAACCCAACCAACTACTACCCACCGGCCGAAACCGGCTTACCGGCAATCGACCGCCTGGCCGCAACCACCAATGGCACGCACATCATCGGAGCGACCGCCGCAAGCGACACGCTGACGGACCTGGACGTTACCATTCCAGCAGGATCGTGTCCGCTCAATGCTCCTTTGACGTTCACCTCCACTCCGAATCAGATCAGTATGGCCACACCAAACCTCGGCACTATCAACCAGGTGCTCGTGTCGCCAAACTCTCAGATCGGCTTTGTCACGTTTTTCCCGGCGAATAAGACCGGCGGCAACAACACGCTGCCTGCTTATAAAATTCCAGCGACGGGAGCGGGTCAGGTCGTCAACATTCCGTTTAAAGGAAACGCGGGCGCGCCCGTCAGCGGCGTCTTCAGTCCCGATACGAATACGTTCTACACTTCCACGACGGCGGATGATCTGGTCCATTTCATCGATCCGGTCACTCTGACCGACGTGCAGCAGGTGAATCCTCATCTCACCTGCGACACGACGACCACCGCGCCGGCCAATCCCTTCCTGGCCTGCACGCAAGGGCAACCTGTACCGGCCCTGTTCATGTCCACCAAACCTCGCCCCGTCCAATAGGCGGCTTGAGAGGCTCCACGTGAAAAGGCCCTGCGCTCCTCCGCAGGGCCTTTCTTTTACCGTCGAGTTTTCAATCCGGTCTTATGATTGAGGAATTTTACTGGGCCGCTGGGCCAGTTGTTTGGCCGTTCGCGGCAAGGCACGCGCCACAGCATCGAGGATTCCGTTTAAGAAATTAATAGATTCCGGCGCGCAATACAGCCTGCCGATCTCAAGCGCCTCATTGATAATCACCGGCAGCGGCGTGGCCGGATAGCCGAGCATTTCCGCA
>DAHVZT010000072.1 GCA_027323885.1 Acidobacteriaceae bacterium | reverse complement strand
CCCTGCAGGCACAGGGCTGACCAGGTGAATGCCTGGAAGCGCACCGGGTATGTCGGTCGTACTGCCCTGGCCGGTCGCGCCGCCGCTCGTATCCTTGTTCTTTGTGTTGGGATTGTTTTGCGCCGCAGCCACTCCGCACAGACCGCAAATCGCCGCGACCCCTGCCAGACGGACCAGCGAACGAGTGAATTGATGCATGTTCATATCTCCAATCAGCGCAAATTCGTGAGATAGGCCGCGACATCGCGAGCTTCCTGGTCGCTCAGCCCAAGATTCGGCATCGCGGTGCCGGGCTCAACCTTCTTTGGGTCCTTGATCCAGCGCACAAGGTTCTCGGGCGAGTTGGGCAGCTCGCCGGCAATCATCGTTCTGCGTCCCATCCACATCAGCGGCGGTCCGACCAGCCCGCGAGCCCCAGGAATTCCAGGAATGGTATGGCACGATCCACAGCCATAGGATTCAATCAGTTTCTTGCCCCGCTTCGGATTCGCTCCCATGGCCACGGTGTAGGGTGGCAGCGCGTTTCCACCAGTACAGCCAGAGATGAATGCGCCGGTCAGAACCATCAGTGCAATCCCCAGTGCTGTGCGGACGTTTTTCATCGTGTCCTCAGGCAGAATGCGAGAATCGTCAGGGGAAGTCCGAACCACAGGATGCCGAATCCCAGGGTGATGCTGATGAAAATTCCGATAAAGGCAAGAAACTCCTGAGGGGTCTTGGCTTCGGACTGATAGAGCCGCCCGCCGCCCGACAGGTCCCGCCAGTTTTTATAGGAGAGCACGCCTGCGATTACCGCGACGGCCAGCAGCACCAGCGTGATCACGATGTTCAGGGCGCGCATGGCCGGGTGGGCGCTCGCTCCGCCCAGTTGCTCGTGATGCGTACATGCCTGCCAGGTGATCAGCGGTCCAGCAATGCCGACCGCTGCCCAGGCTATGGCAGAGGCGGTGAAGCCGAACCAAAGCCTGGAACGCGTAACCTGCGATGCACGGTTTGTTTCTTCGGCGCTCATAGGTGATAGTTCGCCCCGATGTACAGAATGCCAACGACAAACAGCCAGATGATGTCGACGAAATGCCAGTACATTGCAGCCACGTGATAGGGCCGATACGGCGATTCCCTTGCCGGAGCATAGCGGGGAAGCGCCAGAACATAGCTCAGCAGCAGCAGCCCGACAATCACGTGCGCCGCATGGAATGTGGTGATGGCGTAGAAGATGGAGCCGTAGGAATCGCTGTAGGGTGCGAGGGTTTTCCAGTGGGACAGATACTCGAAAGACTGAAGCGTCAGAAAGACCAGCCCGATGACGATTGTGGCAGCCAGCGCGATTCGCCCGGCGAGACGGCTTTCCTTCTCGACCTGCTTTTCTCCCCAGTGCAGAACGAAACTGCTGGTGACCAGCACCACTACCATGACCAGCGCATATCCCAGTTTCGGTGGATTGTTGAATGACCACCGGTGCTTATTGTTTTCCAGCATGAAATAGGAAAAGAACAAGCTGATGAAAAGGAACAGTTCGGTAAAGATGACCAGCAGCATGGCGAATGTGCCGCGGTCCTGGTCGAGCACCGTAGGAAGCGGCTTGTGGACGTTCTCCACGTAGCTGTTGGCTACCGTATTCATGCGGAGACCTCCAGGCGCGCGGGACGTGGGCGCGGCCACAGCCAGAAGCAACCGGCGGCGAAGGTCAGGATGACACCGGCGAGGGCGATCCACAGGAGTTCGAATACCATTGCGGTGAAAAAGATGAACAAGGCAATGGCGAGAAGCAAGGGAGCGAGCGTCTCCATCGGCATTTTGGAGATCGCGTAGGGCTCCGCGTCCCGCCATGTGCTGGCCAGGGTGACCCGGTCGTAGTCCAGCGTGCGCAGATTGTCCGGGTCGTACTCCTCCTCGTGATCGTCCCAGAGGGGATGACGGGACGCCACGGTCGGGATGTGCACGGTTCCGTAGGGAGCTGGCGGGGAATCGGTTTCCCATTCCAGACTGTCGGCGTTCCATGGATTTTTTCCCGCGACCCTGCCGTGGCGGAGGCTTTCAATCAGGTTGACGACGCTCATCAGCATTCCCAGTCCCAGAATGAAGGCCCCGATGGTTGCAAGCATGTTCAATGGCTGAAGGCCCAGACCAGCGGGATAGGTATAGACGCGCCGCGGCATTCCAGCAAAGCCTGCCAGATGCATGGGGAAGAATCCCAGGTTAAAGCCGATGAACATCACCCAGAAGCTCCATTTGCCGAGCTTCTCATCCATCAGACGTCCGGTGATTTTGGGAATCCAGTAGTAAAACGCGGCAAACACAGGGAAAACGTTGGATCCGATCAGGACGTAATGGAGATGCGCCACGACGAAATACGTGTCATGCACTTGCCAATCGACCGGAATCACTGCGGTAAAAATTCCATTGAGACCACCGATGACCAGCAGCGCGACCGAACCCATGGCGAAATGCATGGCGGTCGTCATTACGGGACGGCCGGTCCAGACGGTGGCGATCCACGCAAAAACCTGCACCGCGGTGAAGATCGAAATGGTCATGCTCCCCGCGCTGAAGAAGCTCATGGCCATGTCCGACATGCCGACGGCGAACATGTGGTGGACAAACACGCTGAAGCCAACGACTCCGGTGAGCACCGTGGAGATTGCCACATAGGGGTAGCCCACAATAGGCCGTCTCGAGAACACCGGGATAATCATGGAAATCATGCCGGTGGCGGGAAGGAAAATCACGTACACCCACGGATGGCCCCAGAACCAGAACAGAGCCTGCCACAGCAGGGGATAGCCGCCGCCCGCGACATGGAAAAAATGTGTCCCCCAGTGCCGGTCCAGCAGCAGAAATACGCAGGCCACCGTAAGAGAGGGCATGGCAAACACGATCACGGTCGAAACAGTAAGGGTGCTGTAGAGAAACAGGGGCATGCGGCTGATGGTCATTCCAGGAGCGCGCAGCCGCAAGATGGTGACGATGAAGTTGATGGCCCCGGCCGTCGTGGAGATTGTGAGATAGATGATCGATAGTGCGTAAATGTCCATGCCATACCCGGGCGAATACGCTATGTTCGTCAGCGGCACATAGGCGAACCACCCGCCATGGGGCGCCTGTCCCAGGCATGGAGCGATGTAAAGCAGGACTCCGGAAAGCAAAAAAGACCAGTAACTGAACGCGTTGAGCCTCGGGAACGCCATGTCCCGCGAGCCGATCATCAGCGGAATGAGATAGTTGGCAAATCCAGACAAAATCGGCGAGGCGTACCAGAGGATCATGGTGACGCCGTGCATGGTAAAGAGCTGGTCGTACATCGATGGAGTCAGCAGGGCCTGGTCTGCCCTGGCAAGCTGGAGACGCATGATGAGGGCCTCCACACCCCCGATGACGAGGAATGTGAACGCCGTAACCAGATAGCGGACGCCGATTTCTTTGTGATCGACTGTGGCGAACCAGCCCCACAGCCCTTTTGGAGTTTCCCAGATTTTCTGCAGCCGCTGCTCAACAGTAGCCGTGCTCATGCCCGCTCCAGGGGGAACTTGTCGAGGTCGGAACCTGGGCGAATCTGGAAGAAGTGAGCCACTTCACTTCGCGAAAGCACCGATTGAGCAGATAGATGGTGCTGAAATAGCGGGAGGTTGGGTGATTTTGCACAGAAGCCGAGTTGCTATAGCAACCCGGCTATATGGAGGGGGAACACCGGGGACGGGCATTCCATTTGCGGGCAGAAGGCAGCCCGGAAATCAGTCCCCGGAAGCCGCCGCAGTCCTCCGCACTCCATTGCGGATCGGCATGGCTTCCGCCCGGGCTGCTGCAGCCGCAATACGTTCGGTGAACCGGGCAAGTTCATTCCAGTCCTGTTGCCCAAGCGACTGGCTCAACCGGAGTTGCGCCCGTTCCCAGTACGGCCAGGCATTGCGCAGGACTTCGCTGCCCTTCGCCGTCAGACTGTAAAGCCGCTTGCTGCGATCGCCAATTTGCATTTTCACCAGGCCGTTTTCCCGGGCGCTCGCCAGACGTCGTGACAGCGTCTCCACTGAAAGAGAGAAGTCCGCGGCCAGATCGCAGTGGGCAATCTGACCGGATTCGGCAATCACCTGCAGCATCATGAACTGCGTGGATTTGAGGCCGGTAGGGGACAGTACCTGATCATAGAGATGGCAGACGGCGCGGTTTGCGCGGCGCAGATTGGTGCATGCGCATACCGTAGTTCGCAATTTCGCAGACATAGGCTGGTATCCAATCCTCGGAAAATGAAAATTTTTCTCAACCCACCGGTATTCCAGGCCCACTAAAAAGTCGCCGTGAGACGCAGGCCGTAGCTTCTTGGCGGTGCAACCGCATTGCCGGAGAAAAGTCCGGCAAAATCGATCAAATTGATACGATCGTTCAAATTCTGTCCGTCTGCCTGAAAGCGTAGCACCGTCTTGTTCTTTCGCCAGAGTTGTACGCTGGCGGAGGCGTCCATCGCGAGCGAGGGCAGCACGCGACCTCGCTGAAAGTTTACGCGGTTCACCAGCACGGGTCCGTATTGCTCAATCGCCTGCTGCCGGGTACCCACAAATTCCACGGGAAGCCCAGAGCCATATTGTCCGCCTGCGGCGACCCAGATCTGGCGGGGCAGGTGGTAAATCCAGCGGGTCCGCAGCGTGTTGCGCTGGTCCTGCGAAACCCAAACGCGTCCGCTGGTCTGCTGGAGGGATTGGGTGGCGGCAACCCCCAGAAACAGTCCGCCGGTCACCGGCAGATACGCGGAACCCACCATATAGGAATAGCTCAGGAACCCAGAAACAGGTCCCCATCGGGGTACGTCCAGCTTGCCTTCCGCGCCGTAAATGACGGCTTTACGGAATGCAATGGGAAACGCGATGGAAGTATCCAGCAACGGGTTATCGTCGGCGAAATTATTGAAGGTCCGCAAGTAATAGTTCGCGTCGAAACGGAGCTTGTCGAAGAAACCCTTGGTCGCGCCCACCTCGTAGTAGTTTCCGTGGGAAGGTTCGACCGGCAGGCGCAGCACCTTCGGATTGAGCGAAATCACCTTGGGCGAACTGGAGAGCAGCAGGTTTTCAAACGCAGGGGTCTGGAACACGCGATCATAGGAGAAGTGCGTGACAAGATTGTGGGCGGCGAAATATCGGGAAACCGCGAGCCGGGGACTGAAGGCGCTCTGGTGAACAAGCAGTTCATAGTTGTCCCAGCGCAGTCCCGCGGCAATCGACCACTTCTGCAGCCGAACATTGTCCTGGAGAAACATTGCCTGTTCCCGGTCGCGGGCTTTTTGAAAGAAGTTGAAATTCTTTGGGGTGCCCGGATCGAACTGCGCCGGATTGGTAATGGTGTAATTGAACGCCTCATGCAGGTTGAGTAAATCGACTTCACCGCCTGCCTTCCACTCCTGCCGGCCGTGGTCCACGGTGAGCGAACCGTTGCCGTAACCTTCGCGAAATCCGCGATCCTGGCCCGCGATGATAGGGGTGGAAGCCCTGTTCGAGGTAAGGCCGGTGGAATCGTCGCGGCCCATCCCGTTCAGGTTCCCCAGCACTGTGCTCGAAAAAATGTGTTGCCAGCCGAAGGTGCCGATGGTTTCCAGGGTATCGCGGTGCTGCCTCTGGCCCGCCGTTTCCTGAACTTGCTCGTTGGGGACAAGAAATCTGGCAAACTCATGCTGCACGGCAAGCGCCAGCGAGTCTTTCTGAGAAAAGTCACGCTCGAACTGGCTCGAATAGTCCCCCGTGGTGGCGTTGTTGGTAAAGTTCTGCAGCACGGGAGGGTTCTCATACCAGTTGGTGTAAGCACCGTCGACGCTTGCCCCCAGGCTGTTCTTGCCCCAGCCGTACTGGCTGAAGATGTAGCCGTCCGCTGTGGCGAAGCTTCCACCGGACAGGACGGCAGTTCCGTGGAGCCCATGGCGCGGATCCCGGATGGTCTTCAGTTCCACCACTCCTCCCATTTTTCGGCCAAACTCAGCAGGGATGCCCGCGGTGTAAATCGTTATGGAACGTACATCGTTCACCTGGATTTGCGATCCCATTCCGGGGGATCGATTTTCCGTCAGGGGAATTCCGTTGAGTACGAACTGGGTCTGATACTCCGAACCGCGAGGATGCAGCACGGCATTGCCTTCGTACAGCCACCCTGGCTGGGAGTTCACCAGGTCGATGACGCCGCGGCCGGGCAGCGAGGGTTCTCGAGTCGCAATCTCCTGTTGGCCGATGCGATTGACGGTGCCCGCGCGACCCGGATCGATCAGCGTGGGCGCCGCGTTTACGGTGACCGAGTGCTGCGATTGCGCCAGGTGCAATGTGATGGTGATGGGAGCGGCAAGGGAAGAATGTACCTGCACGGCCTGCACCGAAGGGTCGAAGCCGGCGTGCCGTACGGTGAGGGAGTAGATGCCGAATGGCAGGTGTTTTACATCGAGATTGCCGGAGGGGTCAGTCTGCAGGGTCTTGCGGACCTGGGCCGCATCGCTGGTCAAAAGCACGCTCGAGGGCAGAGCCGCGCCCTGCGTATCGATCACATGCAGCTTCAATTCGCCCGTGTCGGTCTGTCCGTAGCCTATCCCCAGGCGTACGGCGAACATGATGGTGAAAAAAGTGACCCGCACTCTTTTTGCTGCGAACATTCAGCCCAGGCATTATTATCGGGGAGCGGTCGCAGAATGGCGAATTCCGGGCATCAGCCGCCGGGAAATTTGTGAGGCTCCTTGATTGATTTTCCGTCCGGCACAGCCCTGATCAAAGGACATGTCCTTTGATCCACCGCTCCCCTGATGTATATTGCCCTATGCTTGCAAGAAAGGCCGATATGAGATTGAAGAGGTTTATGATGCCAGGCCGCCATGCGTTCCAGATGATTGCCGTCACCCTTGCTGCGATGTGTCTTTCCTCCTGCACCCACACCAACGGGAAGAACGCGCAAACCGCGTCGCAAACCAAAGCCGCGCCTCCGGCCGCGCCATGGTGGGAGCACGCGCTGATCTATGAAGTTTATCCACGCAGTCTGCAGGACAGCAACGGCGATGGAGTGGGCGATCTGAACGGCATTATCCAGCGGCTGGACTATCTGCAGCACCTTGGCGTCAACGCTATATGGCTGACTCCGATCTATCCGTCGCCGCTGGTCGATTTTGGCTATGACATTTCGAATTATGAAGCCATCGATCCGGTGTATGGGTCCATGAACGACTTCGACCACCTGATCGCGGCGGGGAAAGCCCATCACATTCGCGTGATCATGGACATGGTGATGAACCACACCTCGGACAAATCTCCATGGTTTCTGGAGAGCCGGTCGTCCCGCAACAATCCCAAGCGTGACTGGTACATCTGGCGCGATGGCAAAGGACCCGGCATTCCGCCCAACAACTGGATGAGCCTGTTTGGCCACTCCGCGTGGACTTACGACGCCAAAACGAAGCAGTGGTATTACCATCGGTTCTACTCCGCGCAGCCGGACCTGAACTGGCGGAATCCCGAGGTACAGAAGGCAATGTTCGACGCCTGCCGTTTCTGGCTGGATCGCGGTGTTGCGGGCTTCCGTCTGGACGCCATCCCGGAATTGTTCGAAGATCCTCAATTCCGCGACGCCAAAGTTCTTCCAGGGAAAAACGTGTATGGCGACCCACGGGAAGATCAATCCTATGTCAGCAATCTGCCCGAAGTGCATGACGTGATGCGCAAGCTGCGCAAACTGGTGGACAGCTATCCTGGGAATCGCGTGTTGATCGGCGAAACCTACCTGCCGACCATTCAGGACCAATTGCTCTGGTACGGCAAGAACAACGATGAACTGCAGCTTCCGATGGACATGCAGGTTGGCATGATCAATAAGCTGGATGCAAACCTGTTCCGCACCAAGATCAATGACGCGGAGACCCAGCTTAATGGCAACATGCCGCTGTTCGTCTTCGATAATCACGACAATATCCGCAGTTGGGACCGCTATGGCGACGGCAAGCACAATGCGGCGATCGCCCGCATCATTGCAACCATTCTGCTGACGACCCGCTCGACCGCACTGATGTACTACGGCGAAGAGATCGGAATGGTGACAACGCCGCCCAAAACCAAAGCGCAGGTGCAGGACCCGATTGGGAAGCTTGGCTGGCCCAAGGAGAAGGGCAGGGATGGGGAGCGCACCCCAATGCAGTGGGACAGCGGGAAAGACGCCGGATTCAGCACAGCCGCCAAGACGTGGCTGCCGATTCCTCCAAGCTATAAAACTGTGAATGTTCAGGTCGAGTCGGGCCAGCCCGATTCACTATTGAACTGGTACAGCAAGCTGATCGATCTGCGTAAGAACAATCCAGCGCTGCACGACGGGCAAAACATCATGGTGGACAACTCGGACCCCAACGTATTGTCCTACGTGCGCAAAAATCCAGGGCAGGGACCATCGGTACTGGTGGCGATGAATTTCACGGCTCAGCCGCAGACGGTCTCCTATGCTCTCCAGCCCCAGGGCATTCAGGGTACCCACGCGACGGCCTTGCTGGCGGACGGCGGCGTAGCCAGTGATGTGGACCTGAGCCATGTGGTGCTGCCGCCCTTTGGTGTTTTTGTCGGGCAGGTGCAGTAATCGCCGGGTCGTCTGATTCGAAGCGGAGGCGCTTCACCACGATGGGCAGCAGCGAGGCTGGAAGGTAAAAACGATGCGATCCGCTGGATTGGTGCGTTTACGCCGGACCGCTGCTGCCTGGGGAACTGCGCTGGCGCTTTGCCTGGGGTGCGGTTCGCAAGGCTGGGGAGCAGATCCGCCTGATGCGAAGGCATCAGCGAATTTGCCTTCGATGGAAGCGTTTCCGCTGAACCAGAGTTCGATGGCCCTGGTGCAGGCCGCCATTCCTCGAATGCCGCTGACGGTGGTGGGACCGCGTAGCGCATTGCTTGGTCAACAAAGCGGTGTCTTCGAATCCTGGATATTTCCCGTCAAGCTGTTCAGTGACTTCCGCATCTCGGCGCATTTGGAAGACTATCCCGTTCCGATCGATGTAAATCGGCTCGCATCCGTAGTGGATGTCGAGCCCGATCACACAACGATCACATATTCCCACGCCGCTTTCACAATTCGCCAGATCATGTTCACGCCGCGCCAGGCGGCCAATGGTACGGGCGCGGTCGTCTTGTTTCAGGTGGATTCCGTGCGGCCGTTGCAGCTTACCTTCAATTTGACGCCGGAGATGAAGCGCGCCTGGCCAGCGCCGAACTATGGACCGCCCTCGCCAGAGTGGGTGCCGGCAGAGGACGGCAGCGGCTACTACATCCTGCACACGGACTCGGATGATTTGACGGGCGCGCTCGCCATACCCGGAGCGCATCCTGGAATTCTTCCGCCGTATCAGGAGCGGCCTCACGTTTACCCGCTCCAATTCATCCTCGAGTACGATCCGCAGCGGGACGAGAACCGTTATTTTCCTCTGCTGATGACGGCCGGGAACAGCGCGCAGACGGCAAAAGCCGCGGCGCTGAGTGCAAGTCTGCAGAGTCTGGCCAAAAACATTCCAGAGATGTACCGGCAGACAGCCAGTTACGAAAGCCACTTTTTCGATCATCGTCTCACCATTGAGACTCCAGATCCTAAGCTGGACCTTGCCTACCGGTGGGCTTTGGTTGCGATGGACGATGATCGAATCCGTCTCTACACCGACGGCGAAATGGGACTGGCAGCGGGATTTTATCCTTCAGGCGATTCGGCGCGGCCAGGTTTCGGGTGGTTTTTTGGACGCGATGCGCTGTGGACTGTCTACGCGCTGGACGCGGCAGGGGATTTTTCGACGGCACGGGAAGCCATGGAGTTTCTACTGAAGCGGCAGCGGACCGACGGCAAGATGATGCATGAGTACGCCCAGACTGCGGAAGCTGTCGACTGGAAGAGCTTGCCGTATGAATATGCGGCGGCGGACGCGACGCCGCTGCTGCTGATGGCG
>DAHVZT010000043.1 GCA_027323885.1 Acidobacteriaceae bacterium | reverse complement strand
GCCGCCATCACCGGGAAGGTCATCGACAACGCCTCGGAACGAGTGATGCATGCGGCCCAGCAGATCGATGGCATCGACAAGGGAGCGGCACCGGCAAAGCCTGCGGACACTACCAAAGGACGCTGACGAGTCATTCGTCCTTATCGAGGGGCACCGGGCGATGAGTATCGCTCCGGCTATCTACGGCTATGCTCATCTCTGAGCAGTGGCCGGAATGTTTATCCTGCTCGCAGGTACTCCGAGGGCGTGACAATGCACGTTCCCTTGTACGTGCCGAGAGTCAATAAATCCTTGTCGCCTGCAACCAATAAATCCGCTTTCGAAAGAGCGGCGCACTCCAGAAACATATCGTCGTGGGGATCGCGGCATACCTTTACTGTGCCTCGAACCTTTACACGGATGCCACGCGCCAGAATCGTTCGCAGCGCCGATGTTGCCCGGTGTTGTTCCCAGGAGAACTTTTCCGTCAGGACGCGCAGGATCTCCGCGTCAATCTCATCGCAGGATGCAATCACGTCTTCGCACATCGCTTTTTCAAGCGCCAGAGTCGGCGTGCCGCGATGCTTTGCAAACTGAAGCGCGGAAATCCAGACGTTGGTGTCGATGACGACGATCACCCGTTCGACCGTACCCTGCGGCGGCGAGGCTTTTCAGCACGCGCCTCTTTAATGAGCCGGGGCACATCGGCCTCGGTGTAGCCCTTGGGGTTGCGGCCTGCCGCATATTTGCCCAACTCATCCAGCGTCCTTCGCGCCTGCTGTGCGGAGTACGTGCGAAATGCTTCGCGAAACAGCTCGCTCATAGTGCGGCTGTCCCGCTGAGCCAGCGCCTCGGCCTTTTGTGCAAGTTCGGGCGGCAGACTGATCGTGTACACCTTCGATTTCCTTGCAGTAGCAGTAGCCATAACCGAATATTACGCTGTAATGGACTCCATTACAATCGATGGGGGCACCGCCTGCTCAGGCTAGCAGAGCTGGGTCGCGTTTCGAATCGCGCCCCGAGAAACTGACTTGCGGAACAGTGCTTACTGTGACGCGGTGTGGGACGAGTCCGGTTAGGGCGACGAATGATTTGATAAACTCGCCCAAAGTCCTTGGTTGGGGGAAGAATATGAGCGAAACAGAGTTGGTAGAACGGCTTGAAAAGTTGGAGCGGGACAACCGGAGGCTCAAGAGGCTTGGTACGGCAGCATTGGTGCTGGCAGCGGCGCTTGGGCTGACCGCTGCGGCGCGGCCTGTACCCGATGTAATCAAGGCACATGCGTTCGAGGTTGTGGACAGCGCAGGAAAGTTGCGAATCCGAATGGCGGTCACCCAACTATCGGCATATTCTCAGTTCGGCGTGTACGGGGTACACATCCCATTAGGCGCACATGTCACGTTTTATGATGCAGCTGGGATGAGGCGTGAGCTCTTAAGCGTGCCCGATGACGGAGGTTCCTCGATTTTCCTTTTAGACTCCCATGGTGCCAGCGCAGTAACGATTTCCCATAATGACAATGACACAGACCTTCCGGGAATAAGTAAAAGCGAGTTGACCGAGAATCAGATCTTGCTGGCTAGGCCAACTGTCCAGCCCAGCAAGTTTTACGAAGGGATAGATATGTCTGTCAGCGGGGCAGGTGAGCCCACCGTCACATTGTTCGGTCCCCAAAACCTTGGTTCCTTCCCTGGAACAATAGCAATGGCCCTCAGCGGAGCGGGTGAACCCGGCATCAGTCTTACTGATTCCAAGGGGTTCGAAATGGACATGGGAAGCACGGCAACACAGACCATCGCCACCGGCGCGACTCAGCAAACCTCCGCCGACTCGATTGTGATGTTCGGTAACGACAAAAAGCATCATGTCATCTGGCAAGCGCCGTGAGCACCACATGCGGTCGGCTTTGCCCGTCCCCCACGCATAGCGACATTACAATGCCATCGCTAGGTTAAGGCAGTAGGCTTAGTCGTCCTTTCCAGCCAGTTCCCGCATTTTCTCAATTCCGTTGACCATATAATCGCGACCTTGATCGTTCCATATATCAGGCGCGCTTCCGCTCGCGCCCTCCATTTCCCTGTCGGTTCGGGCTACGTAGAGTTCATCGGCTATGATTTCGAGCCACAAGGCGATTTTCCGAAGCGGTTTTTCGTCCAAGAGGTAGGCTCCTTTCCGTTTAATTGATTGTCTCTCAATTTGCGGCCGGGTACCGGGTGCCCCAGGTCTGGATTTTCAGACCTGGGAGTGTAACGGATGGTCAGAACCAATATCTCCAATGAGACCGTTTCATACCGTCACGGCGGAAGTCTTCGTCTCCATTGCCCGGTGCCCCATTCAAGCCCGCCTTTGGCTTGAGTGGGATGCGAAAATCCAGGTGCCCCAAGTCTCGGTCACCGCGCCGCGGAGGGGCGACAGACCTGGGACTGGTTCCGCCACACTCACCGCTTCTTCCATTCCAGCAGTGCCTCCAATTGCAGCCGCGACACCTCCGGTATCCTCGCGCTTTTGATCTGCCCGCGCGTGATCAGACCCCGCTCCGCAATCTGTAGCAGGGCCTTCGACAGCGCCTCGCGCGATATCGCATTCGCAGCCGCCAAATCCAGCATCGTCCGCAGCGGAGTGGTCAGCCGGTATCCGGTCCGCGCGGCAATGTCGCTCTCCGGCAGATCGGCATAGTGGAGCGCCAGACCCTCCGGCGTCGCGCCGCTCCGGCGAAAGCTCGTCGGCACCGTCATGTGCAGATCCGGATGCCGATCCAGAGGCCTCGTCTCTGGCATTAAATATAGGTCCAAAGCGGTAAAATAGTTGTAGACCCCCTGTGGCCGTCCATCCCGATTCATGGACCACAAATGCCAGCGCGCCAGCTCCGGCCGCAGCACCGCCGGAGATGACCGCAGCCGATAGATGCCCCGATACTCGCGCGCCCAGTTTCCCTCCCGCACGTGGTACGTGTGGCTACTCGACGAAAATCCGGCGCTCTGCGCCTGTTTCGCGGTAAAAAAGCCCGCCTGGGCCTCGGCAATCGTTTGTAAACAACGACTTGCTTCTTTGTTGGATCGCATCGCCTTCTGCACAATGCTTCCATTGTCCCGCATAATCCTTCAACTACGCTGCATAATCCTTCAACTACACTGCATAATCCTTCAACTACACTGCACAATCCCTCAATAAGTTTGCATATCAGCGCGATAACCCGGCAGCTTCGCAATCCGAGCGGCGCAACTGGATTTTCGCGTCCCACTCAAGCCAAAGGCGGGCTTGAATGGGGCACCGGACCGTTGTCCGAATATAGGCGATGTGCGTGCCGCTGAAAATGGTATTCTCGACCCAGCGTGGAAGGAGCGGAACATGCGGGAACTGAATCGCATCACCCAGCAGCCGGGCATGATGGGCGGCAAAGCCTGCATCCGCGGGATGCGTGTC
>DAHVZT010000027.1 GCA_027323885.1 Acidobacteriaceae bacterium | reverse complement strand
GAGCCTCGGGAAACTCGTGAGTAGCAGCCCACATCGCCTGAACTTTCTATTCCAGCCTATTCGGCTTGGAGTGCGTTGCACTGGCTTGTTTCTCTATCTAGCACGTCGTGTGCCAAAGGCAACTCACTGCAAACACGCTACTTTCCACTCGTTCGCCCCATCGAGAGTTCCGGAAAGTGTAGATGCTCGCATGGAAGAATCCCGAAAGTCATAGAGTCAAGTCTGGATCGAGTTTCCGAGCCGAGACCTATCGGTCACCGTTGGCATTTCGGGCAGTAGTGGGTGCTTCGGCCACCCAATACAAGCCTCCGGATCGGCGTTCCGCACCGGGCGCACGGCTGGCCGGTCCGCATATAGACCTTGTGTTCCAACTGGAAAAACCCCTTGGCGCCGTCAGCACCGACGTAATCCGAGACCGAGGAGCCTCCCAGAGCGATGGCTTCCGTCAACACAGACTGCAAGGCGGACCATAAGGCTCCCAGCTCCCGGACGGTCAGGCGTGCCGCATGCCGGCGCGGCCGAATTCCAGCGCGATACAGGCTTTCATCGGCGTAGATGTTCCCTACCCCGTGCAGCAGAGATTGGTTCAGCAGAGCGGATTTGATGGGAGTACGCCGGGAGCGGAACAGCTCACGAAAAGCTTCTGGGGAGATCGCCAACGGCTCCTGGCCGGTGCCGGTAAAACGCTTCGGCTCCTCCAACTCTCCGTCTCTTTTCTTTGAAGCACGCGACGGCGAAAGGTCGAGAACTTGCAGGCGCCCGAATCGTCTGGGATCAACAAAGCGAATTTCTCTTCCGTCGTCCAGTTGAGCGATCGCGTGGGTATGGAGCGGCACGGCAACATCGGGATGGGAAACCAGCAGGCGCCCTGTCATTCCCAAATGGACCAGCCACTGGCCCTGCCACCCCTCGGCTCCCGCTGCCCTCGTCAGATCGATCACGACATGCTTTCCCACCCGATGAACTTTCTGGATGACGCTGCCTGTGAGCGCCTCGACGATCTTCTCCGGCGCAGACTTGAAAGGCTCCGGCTTGGAGCCCGTCCAGACCGAGACGATTCTGCGCCCGCGCACCCGCTCGTCCACACCGCGAGCAATTGTTTCTACCTCCGGCAACTCCGGCATGGCGGTTCTTCTCCAGGCTTCGTGTATCCGTCGCCCGAATTTTCTGACCGGGCGTTCCGTTTTTCTGCAGCCAACCGGTAGTATAGGATTCTTATTTGTGGGTCTCGACGATGGAAGAGTGCTGCCCCGGTCTATTCCCGATAGGGATGGATTGTAGAACCCTCTCACAGAAACTGGGCCGCTGGCGGTTTCGGCCCGGCAAACTCCCCACCCGCCGACGGATGAGATCGAGAAATGAGCCAGATGCGAGCTAAAACAGCAGTAGTCCTTGGCGCCCAATGGGGCGACGAAGGCAAGGGAAAAATCGTCGATGTTCTGTCCGGTCGCTTTTCCGTGGTGGCGCGCTATGCAGGCGGCCATAATGCCGGCCATACGGTCATCATCGGCGGGAAGAAATTCATCCTGCAACTGGTCCCCTGCGGGGTGCTGCGCCCGGACTGCCGCGCGGTCATCGGCAATGGAGTCGTCCTGGACCCAATGGCCTTTCTCCAGGAGATTGACCGGCTCAAGACGCTTGGAGTTGATGTAGCCGGCCAGTTGTTTATCTCTGACCGGGCCCATGTCATTCTCCCGTACCACCGCATGATCGAACTCGCCGCCGAAAATGCTCCCGGCAGGATGAAGATCGGTACAACCAGCCGCGGGATCGGACCGGCCTATGAAGACAAAATGAAGCGTAGCGGACTGCGCGTGGTTGATTTGCTGAATCCCGCGATTCTGCGCACGCACATCCAAAATGCCTGCCACGAGAAGAACACCATCGCCCAGGCGCTGTTCGGGACCGACCCGCTGGACCCGAACAAAATGTATGAGGAGTATGCCCGCGCCGCTGAGCGCATTGCGCCCTTCATTGCCGACACCTCCACCATGCTGAACAACGCCCTTCGTGACGGGCAGAGCATTATGTTTGAAGGCGCACAGGGCACGATGCTCGACATCGATCACGGCACATACCCCTTCGTGACGTCCTCCTCCGCAACCGCGGGCGGCGCGGTCATCGGCACCGGCGTCGGCCCCACCAAAATCGGGACGGTGATCGGAGTGACCAAGGCTTATGTCACCCGCGTCGGCGAAGGCCCCTTCCCTACAGAGATCCTGGGACCGAGTTGCGAAATTCTCCGCGCTCGCGGTCAGGAATACGGCGCCGTTACCGGCAGGCCACGCCGCTGCGGATGGCTCGATCTGCCGCTCCTGCGCTATTCCAGCCAGATCAACGGCACGGAATGGCTGGTAGTGACCAAGCTGGACGTGTTGGATGCGCTCAAGGAAATCCCGGTCTGCACTGCCTATCGCCTCAACGGCAAACAGACCGATAGCATACCAGCGGACGTGCGCGGTCAGGATTCTGTTCAGCCTGTCTTGACCGCCATGCCAGGCTGGGGCGAATCGACGGAAAATGTCAGGACCTTTGACCAGCTTCCCAAGGCCGCGCGAGATTATCTCAAGTTCCTGGAATCTGAGTCGGGTGCGAAAATCGGCATGATCTCCACCGGCCCGGACCGGGAGCAGTCCATTCTGATGCCGGAGTTCGCAGCGTGCCTGGATGCCATGTCCCCGGACCATGCCGCGCTCTAGCCTGCGTCCGCAAACCGAACCGGCGCCGGGTCTTGCAGCCCGCCCATGGAGGAGCTCTCAGTGATTTCCTTTGTAGTACGCATGCGCTTTTCGCAGGAAGATCGCGAACACGTGCTCGACGCCGTCAGGCGTTTGGCGGAAGCCTCCCGCCAGGAACCAGGATGCATCACGTACATTCCGCATGAAGTGGCAGGCGATTCTGGTCTATTGATGATCTATGAACAATATTCCGATGAGGCTGCACTCGAAGAGCATCGCCGGTCGGAACACTTTCGTCGGCATGCCATTGGCGGGTTGTACCAATGGATGAAAGAGCGCAGTGTGGAAGACCTTATCGCGCTCGCATAATTCTTGAGCCAATTTATTTCAATTCCAGCAAGCTCCATCGCATGTTCCATTTGGCGGCTGAGAGTCTCGCGGCTTTGTGGTTCAGCGCTCAAGGCCCCATAGCGGCGCTTGAAAAACGTGCATCCCACTAAGTGCGGGCAGGAGATGTGCGCTGAAGATCTTCAACTTCCATCCTCATCTTCCGATTCGGCCCGCCAATCGTTTTTCCCAACCTCCACTTTCAAGACACAGGAGATTCTATGCCCCAGACACAATTTGAAACGGGAACCATTGCTGCGTATTTTGAAAACAAATCGGATGCAGCCGAAGCCATTCAGGCATTGCAGCAGGCTGGTTTTACCTCGGCACATTTAGGAGTAGCTCATCGTGAGGATCGCGCCTTCTCCTCCACCTCTGGAGCTTCCACTTCAACCACTTCGCGGGAAAACTCAGCAGCCGGGGAGAAAACCAGCGGCACGTGGAGCAAGATCAGGAATTTCTTCGAAGGCAATACCGCCGAGCCGTACGCCGATGAGCGCACCGAAGGCGAACTGGCAAACCGTGAAGTCACGCCCAATCCCGGCGATTACACCACCTACGATGCCTCCGACCTGCATGGCTCGTTGACGGGTATGTCCGTTCCCGAAGAGCACAGCCGCTACTTCGGCCATCGTTTTGCCAACAGCGAACAAGGCGCGGTAGTCACCGTCAATGCCGGAGATCGCCGGGTCGAGGCTGAAAATATTCTTCGGCAATACGGAGCTGACCTCGGCGAGAATGCCACTTCGTATGATTACTCCCAGAGCGCCGCTCGCACCACGCCGGAATCCGGCAACTTGCAGGATTCTCAGAACATCCAGCTTCTCGGAGAAGTTCTGCGGGTTCACAAGGACCGCGTCAGTCGCGGCGAGGTTCGCCTTCGCAAGGAAATCGTCACCGAGAACCAGAATATTCAGGTCCCTGTGCAGCGCGAAGAGATCGTGATCGAACGCCGCGCGGCCGGTCAGGATGCTCCCGCGAAAGGCAGCATCGGGGAAAATAGCGAAATTCGCATTCCGTTGTCTGAAGAACGCGCCTCCGTCGACAAGTCCACCGTGGTCCGCGAGGAGGTTTCGGTCGGCAAGAAGCGGGTCGAAGAAGTCCGCGATCTCAGTGACCAGGTTCGCCGTGAAGAACTGGTCGTGGAAGACGCTACGGCCAGCAGAAACCGGTAATCGAGAACCAGCAGGCGTCTCTTTCGGGATTCCTGCTGGTCAATTCCCAGGCCAGTTCGCAGCCGTTGCCATGCGCCTCTCCGGACAGCCAGGACTGCCTCTCAGCATGTGCGCATGTTTCCTTTGACTCCATTGAATCTGCCAACTACTATCCCGATACGGGCATGCGAACGCAATCTTCAGTTGATTCCAGTCTGGTTCCGCCGATCAGGTCAGCGGCTGCCTTGCGAGCTGCTTTGCTACCCCTTGTGGTCCTTTTATGTTCACCGGCGGGCCTGGGCGCGACGGTTCCCCGGCCCCATCGTCAACCGAAACAGGTAGTGCGGATTATTGAGCGGCTGGAGAAGCGATGGCAGCAGGCGGAACTCGACGGGAATACGTCGGTCATGGCCAGTATGCTCTCCGATGAGTACCTGGGGATCTATGCCAATGGAACCCTGGCGACCAAAGCAGAGACGCTCGCCAGCTTCAAAAATGGCAATACTCGCTTCAAGTCCATTGAGTCCTCCGACAGGAAAATACGCGTTTACGGCAACACAGCCGTTGTAGTCTCCAAGGCGGACGTGATCGGCGTAAACGACGGAGAGCCGCTGAACGGCCACTATCGCTATACGCGCGTCTACCATCGAAGAAATGGCGTCTGGAAAATCGTCAACTTTGAGGCAAGCTCGATGCATGCGCGACAGGTGGACCGGCCGGCGTCCCATTCACGGGATGCGCGCTTCTAG
This sequence comes from Acidobacteriaceae bacterium, assembly GCA_027323885.1. Taxonomy (GTDB): domain Bacteria; phylum Acidobacteriota; class Terriglobia; order Terriglobales; family Acidobacteriaceae; genus JAKAAZ01. The sequence goes on along the minus strand of DAHVZT010000027.1, from coordinate 5,309 downwards.
CCTCTGCACGGACTAACGATCTGGAGAGGGAGCCGCAAAGGCGGCGTGCAGCCGTTCCCAAGTCTTTCCCAGCGCTTCCGGCAAAACGCGAGTCTCCCCTACCACGGTCATAAAATTCGTGTCCCCGGTCCAGCGCGGAACCATATGCAGATGCAGATGTCCGGCAACCCCCGCTCCCGCCGATTTTCCTAAATTCATACCCAGGTTGATTCCGTCGGGATTGTAGATGTCGCGCAGAACGCTCTCCAGCCGCTGCGCCAGCGTCATCATTTCGTAGCTGGCAGACACCTCAAGTTTGCATAGCTGATCCCAGTGGGCGTACGGAACAATCATGGCATGGCCGGAATTGTAGGGATAAGCGTTCAGACAGCCAAAACAAAACTCTCCGCGATGAAAGATATTTGCCGCCCGGTCGGCGTCGGCCGGCGGAGTGCCGTGCGCGGCGGCATAAGCAGTCGCCTCCAGCATGTTGCAGAATACACAGCCCTTATCTCCGGGCCATGCGGACAATTCTTCGGGAACGCCCTGGCGCGATGGCCCCTCGGACTTGCTGACATAGTCGTACCGCCATGGGGTCCATAGCCTGTCCATATGGGAAGTATAGATGCGTGCCGGAGACTGCCTGCTACAGCCGGATGACCAGCTTGCCGATGTGCGCGTCTCCCGAGCGAAGCATGGAGATAAATGCCTGCGGCGCGTTTTCAATGCCCTGGACGGCCGTTTCCTGGTGCAGCAGCTTCCCGGCTCGGACAGCCGGAATGGCTTCGGCAAGGAACTCAGCCATCCGGTGCAGATGATCGACTACGATGAACCCCTCGATCCGAAGCCGCCGGACGATGGTCAGCGCCAGATTGCGCGGACCCTGCACCGGCTTGTTATAGCCGGAGATTGCTCCGCACATGACCAGCCTCCCCCGATTCCGCATGGAAGCCAGAGCAGCCTCCAACTGGGGCCCGGCGGTGTTATCGAAGTAAACATGCAGGCCCTCGGACGCGGCTTTTCGCAATTCCTCCACCGGGTCAGCCTCCCGATAATTGAAGGCATGGTCAACCTGGAGCTGGTTTTTCAGAAACGCCACTTTGGAGGAGGACCCGGCGCTAGAAATGACCCTGCAGCCGCTCTGCCGGGCCAACTGGCATGCCACGCTGCCTACCGCGCCGGCACCTCCCGAAATAAAGATCGTTTCGTTCTCTCGGATTCGCGCAATTTCGCGAAGACCGACCCAGGCGGTAAGTCCGGTCGACCCCAACACCCCAAGATACGCGGAAGGAGGCGCCTGCGTGGCGTCGATAAGTCTCAGTTGCTGCCCCGGCGCCACGAAGTAATCCCGCCACCCACACAGGCTCTGAACCCACGCGCTGACAGGAAAGGCTGCGTCGCGCGATTGCACCACCTGGCCGACTGCGGCCCCGTCGAGTACCTTGCCGAGCGCAAAAGGAGGAACGTAGGATTGGCCTTCATTCATTCGTCCGCGCATGTAAGGGTCGATCGAAAAAAACGCATTCCGGACCAGTACTTGACCGGGTTCCAGGTCCGGCAGTTCGACCGTCGCGAGCGCGAAGTTCTCGAGTGCAGGCTCCCCTTGGGGACGGGAGACCAGACGAATTTCCTTGGATTGGAGCTTACCTGACGCCACTTTGACCTCCCCTGCCTTGCGCGGATTACCCCTGAACCGCCGCCGCGCGGTTGCCACTTCTGGCCCGGTTACGGCCGCGCGGAGCTTGTTTCTTTACTCTAAGTCCAGGTGACGGAAATGTCGCGGCGCTCGCAAGTCAGGGATGCCTTCACCCAGGATCGCGTTGACATGGTTTTCCGCCGGTTGGTATAGTTTGAACTGGGATTGGGTGTTTGGACTCGTACACCTTGATTCCATCGAGGGTTCCTCTCGTCCCGGTACAAAATCTCGCTCAGGCCCCATATAGTTCCAGTGTCGTGGTGGAGTAATTGTCTTTCCTCCTCTGCATTGCAACCCCAACTGCAGGCCCGTCGGATTGCCGGAACCGGATGTACCTCCGATTGCTCGCATACTGCTGGAACTCCGCACTGCGGCGGTTCCCTCCGGTCGGCGAGAATTGGCAGTTGACTGCTCCGCGTCTATCGGAGTTTTTGATTGCTCGATACAGCGCGCCCGACGCGCTGTAATGAGTCTGGAGCCATCTGTCTTATGGTAGACGTCCTCAATCCCGAAAAAACCGAGAGCAAACCTCTGAACACTGAATTGGAAGCCAACGCAGTCGCCACCGTCACGGCAGAAGCCGATGCACCCGAATCCACCCACAACTTTTCTGCTCAGGCAGAAAACCACCACGAAAACAGATCGCACCGGCCACCCTCCTACACCCCTCCATCGCATGCTGAGAATCAGTCCAAGCCGGGTCAACTGGCCCGTGTCGATGCAGCCTCCTCGACTGAAGAGCCTGCGCAACACGAAGAAGAAATGGACTTTGGCGCGCTGCTCGAATCTTTTGAAAATGAGCAGGCCGCCGCGGAAGCCGCTCAAGCCGTCGATGGCCACGTAGTTTCCGGCAAAGTCATTAAGTTGACAGACAAGCACGTTGTCGTAGACGTCGGCTTGAAATCCGAAGGATTGATCCCGATCGAGCAGGTGCTGGACCATACCGGCCAGCCCAAGCTGCACCCTGGACAGATGATTGAGGTTGTTGTCGAGCGCGAGGAGCCGGAAGGCGGCTTCCTGCTGAGCTACGATAAAGCTCTTCGGCACCGCGTTTGGGACACGATCGAAAAGGCCGCGACGGAGAAGACTCCGGTGAGTGGACTTGTGGTGAGCCGCGTCAAAGGCGGCTTGACAGTGGATATTGGCATCAAGGCTTTCCTGCCCGGATCTCAGGTGGAAATCCGGCCGGTTCGCAATCTCGAATCCTACATCGGGCAGACCATCGACGTTCGGGTCATCAAGCTGAATAAAAAGCGCGGCAATGTCGTCGTTTCCCGCAAGGAATTGCTGGAGGACGAGGCCACAGTCAAGCGCAGTCTGACCCTGGATCATTTGGAAGAGGGCACGATCCTGACCGGGACGGTAAAGAACCTGACCGAGTATGGCGCGTTCGTGGACCTGGGCGGAATTGACGGCCTGCTGCACGTCACCGATATGTCATGGGGACGGCTTACACATCCGCGCGACCTGGTCAACGTCGGGGATGAAATCCAGGTGAAGGTGCTCAAGTTCGACAAGGACAAGCAGCGCATCTCGCTCGGGTTTAAGCAGCTTACGCCCGACCCGTGGCTCGATGTGGCGGAGCGTTACCCGGTCGGGGCGCGCGTACGGGGACGCGTTTTAAGCGTTACCGATTACGGTGCGTTTGTGGAGTTGGAACAGGGCATTGAGGGGCTGGTTCACGTCTCGGAAATGACCTGGTCCAAGCGCATGAAACACCCCACCAAGCTCGTGAAGCCAGGCGATGAAATCGAAACGATCATTCTGAATGTGAATCCAACCGACCGCCGGATTTCCCTCGGAATGAAACAACTGCTCGAGAACCCCTGGGAACACCTGCAGGAGCGGTACACCACCGGCAGCATCGTCGAGGGGCGCGTCCGCAATCTTACAGAATTCGGGGCCTTCATTGAAATTGAAGATGGCATCGACGGTTTGGTCCACGTCAGCAATATGAGCTGGACCAAGCGCATCAAGCACCCTTCAGAGGTCGTTAAGAAGGGCGACAAAGTGAAAGCCGTCGTGCTCGGAATCGAATCCGAACATCGCCGTCTCTCGCTCGGTATCAAGCAGTTGCAGCCGGACGTTTGGGAGTCCTTCTTTGCGCAGCATCGGGTCAACGATGTGCTGAAAGGTAAAGTGCTCCGCATGGCGCAGTTCGGCGCATTTGTGGAACTGGCCGAGGGTGTCGAGGGACTCTGCCACATTTCAGAAGCCACGGACATCAACGGTATCCCGGTCAAGCTGGATGTTGGCCAGGAGCATGAGTTCAAAATCATCAAGATGAACCCGGACGAAAAGAAGATCGGGCTGAGCCTTCGCGCGGTTGGCGAAGAAGCGACTCGCGCGGATGTGGAAGCCTACAAAGCACCAACTTCCAGCCATTCGCAATCCAGCTCACAGTCGCAGTCTTCGTCTTCTTCCACAACACTGGGTGACCTGATCAACTGGAAGCGCAGCGAGCGTTAGCGTCTTCAGCGCAAACTATCCGCGGGCGTCCGCCCTCCGGATGCGCCGGAACTGATCTGCAAATAGAAACCCCCAGCTTCGCGCGTGGGGGTTTTCTTTCATAAAGAGCCGCCACACACTCGTGGCGGCGTTTCGCTTGTGGACGGAACTACTGGGCGGGGTGCTGGACCCTGGGCTGCAGAATCTTTCCAAGCAGGTCTGGCCTGGAATCGACCCGCTGCAGGTGGGGATAGCGCTCGCCGCCGTGGTAATCGATCTTCACCACCTTGTAATATCCGGTATTTTCAACGATCAGCTCGATTGGAGTCTGGCTGGTCTTTGAATGGCGGATTGCATCATGCATCAGACTGGCGTCAAATTGGCGTCCGTTCACGGCTACAATCCTCATTCCGGGCCCCAGACCGGCTTTGTACGCAGGGGAGAAAAAAAGTACATCGCCAATGGCTCCGGTACCGGCAATCCGCAGCCCCAGCGAATACCACGCATCCACACCTCCCAGGGAAGCGCGTGCCTCGGCCATGGCATTCGGTTTGTCGGTATAGACAAGCTGATAGCCCCCCTGCTCAATGCCGCCCATCGGAGCGTGATCGATCTTCCGCGTCAGGCGCTCCGTCAGAAAGCTGGACCAGTCATACGGCTGTACGGCATTCAGGTCATTCACGACATCCTGAAAGTTATAGGTCACTGTCTTCGGTCCAGTATTCCCGCCCAGTCCATGGAACCTTGCACAGAAGTCGTCGATCGATTTTTGGCCGTGCCTTAGATCGCGAATTTTCACGTCGACATCCAGCCAGAGCAGTTCGCCTTCCGGGTAGTAATCGACGCTGCGCCGCCAGTTGCTCCATTGCTGGCCGGAACCATACAGGGTCTGCGCCGCCGTCGCTGTGTCCTGCAGATCGCGCCACGTTCTGCCCGGCCGATAATTCAGATTGGCCGCTGTGTTCGCCAACGCATCGCGATATTGCTCGCCGGTCCAGAGACCGCTCCGCGCCGTCAACACGTCACCCAGATACTCCGTCAGCCCTTCATACACCCAGAGTAGATCGCCCTTCATAGGCGTCTGGAAATCCGGTGAGATCAAACCGGCGGGGCGCCTGTACTTTCCGTTCCAGGAGTGGGTAAATTCATGCGGCAACAGCCCTGCCTCAAGCACATCCAGATTTGG
>DAHVZT010000015.1 GCA_027323885.1 Acidobacteriaceae bacterium | reverse complement strand
GGTTGGGCGAGAGAGCGCGAAAGCCGATATCGAGTGGGTGGCGTGACGACCGCGTGTTGGAGCAACCGCAGAAAGAGCAAGCCGCGGCGGCGTGAGTGGCGACGATTGAAGCGGAACGCGAATTCGTTGAGATAGGCATCCAAATGCGCGGCTGTGACCGATCCTCGGTGGGTGCCCAGCAGCCAGCGCTTGAGCGGCGAAGCAATGCGATGCACTCCGGGCATGGAAACCTGTGCCGGATCGCCGCTGCTGGAAATGTTGGTCAGCCGGTGCCTGTATCCCTGTTCGGAAAGGCCGTTGTAACCTTTCCAGCCGTCGGTGTGAACTTCCGATCCGGATTCAGCCGCCGCCGAGACAAAAGGAACCAAGCTGGTGCCGGAAACGTCGTCGACACGTTGCATGCGGACGCGGCCAAACCCCTTGGGCGATAATACTTCGATGGCGATGACGACTATGTACTTGGTCTCCGCGCCGCGCCCGCGAACGCCGTGCCCGATGCCACCCACATAGGTCTCATCCACCTCGACTGAGCCATGAAGACAATCCCGCCCTGGCCGCACCATGGCCGTGCGCAACTTCTGCAAGATGGTCCATGCCGTTTGATAGCTTCCTAGCCCCAACAAGCGCTGTAGGCCGAGTGCGCTGACTCCATGCTTCTGGCTGGTCATGTACCAGGCAGCGGCGAACCATTCCTGAAGAGAAACTCGGCTGCGGTCGAAGATCGTTCCCACCGTAACCGATACTTTGCGGCCGCAGCCCGAGCAAACCCAGCGCCCGTCTGCCGTCCGCCAGCCCTTTTCCTGCTCACACTTTGGACAGCGAACCCCGGTTGGCCATCGCAACCGCTCAAGATACGCGGCGCAGGCCGGCTCATCGGCAAACCAGGAATGAAACTCCTGCCATGTTCCCGGATAGGGCGGGTAAACTTCCGAAGCTGGAGGATCAGTCACCACTGCATATAGAGTCTACTGTACTCAGGCAGCTACCCCACTTGCGTTAATTTCGGCGATCTCCTCTGTGATCAGCGCTATTGCGGCTTGGACAGCAGTACTGCGAAAGTAACACAGCCGATCCGCAGTTGACTCTGGGGGGATCCCTTGATATTCTTGTGAAGTTTGGCGAGGGACGGAAGTGCGCCTAGGCGTGCCCGTCCACATCCGTTGGCAGTCGACAGTGGATTGCATTGATTCCGAGTAATTTGTAGCAGGATTTCGATACTCGTCCTTTTGCACCTGCGACACCGGCCACCCTGGCGGGCTATGCAGGGCAGAACAGCGAAACGGAGCGGGCAAGCGGTATAAGCCGGTCACCGTCGTTGTTTCAGTCAGACTACAGAATTTGGTTGCAACTCCGCCCTTTGCGCGAGAAATCGCGCGCGTGCGGAGATCGCCAGTCCGCCGTTGTGCGGGCGGGCAGCTTGTATGGCGAGTGGGGGATGAAACGCAAGGTTCTTCGTTTCGCTCAGGATGACAGCGTTTTTTTTGACGCCAGAGTTTTGGATGACGAGGTTTATGGACCTCAGCAGCACGGAAGTAAAGGAGATTGTTCTTGCCTACATTTAGTCAGCTTGTCAGGAAAGGCCGGACGGCGCCGCGATACAAGACCGCCAGCCCGGCGCTGCAGGGTTGCCCGCAGCGGCGCGGTGTATGCACCCGCGTGTATACGCAGACGCCCAAGAAGCCAAACTCCGCACTGCGCAAGGTGGCGCGTGTTCGTCTGACGAATGGAATTGAAGTCACCACCTATATTCCCGGCATCGGCCACAACCTGCAGGAGCACTCGATTGTGCTGATCCGCGGCGGCCGTGTGAAGGATTTGCCGGGAGTTCGCTATCACGTGGTTCGCGGCACGCTGGATTCGGTCGGCGTGGCCAATCGCAAGCAGAGCCGGTCGAAATATGGTGCAAAGAGAGCTAAGGCGGCAGCGAAGTAAATCCGCCCGTTCAGGCCGTAATGGCCAAGGCCGCGGCCAAATAAAACAGTAGACGACGTACGCCGGCGGAGAAGCCGGCAAGGGGAATCTGTTCCATGCCAAGAAAAGGTCACATTGCGAAACGGGAAGTCGTGCCGGACGCGATCTATAACTCGACGCTGGTCACGAAGTTTGTCAACTCCATGATGTGGGATGGCAAGAAGTCGACGGCGCAGAAAATTTTCTACACCTCCATGACGAACCTGGAGCAGCGCGGTGGGGATGAAGCGCTGAAGCTGTTCAAGAAGGCGGTGGAGAACTGCAAGCCGCTGCTGGAAGTGAAGACTCGCCGTGTCGGTGGCGCGAACTACCAGGTTCCGATCGAAGTGAACCCGGAGCGCCGGACGTCTTTGGCAATTCGCTGGCTGGTGACGTATGGTCGGGCGCGCGGCGAAAAGGGCATGGTTGACAAGTTGACGAACGAGTTGCTGGATGCCGCCAATGGCCGAGGTGCCGCGATGAAGAAGAAGGAAGACGTGCACCGCATGGCGGAAGCCAACAAGGCTTTTGCGCATTATCGCTGGTAAAAATCTTTTTAGCAGATCGGTTGTAAGAGTGTTGCAAGACCAACCAGCGGGAGGAAAATCCCGCGAAGCGAGAATCGCACCGTGGCCCGTCAAATACCGTTAAACCGTTGCCGCAATATCGGAATCATGGCGCATATCGACGCCGG
>DAHVZT010000149.1 GCA_027323885.1 Acidobacteriaceae bacterium | reverse complement strand
CCCACGCTGAGCGCGCTTCCCTACACGGCTCGCGTGGAGATCCATCAGACCATCGGCTTTACTGACGAAACGGTTCCGCAGGGTCGCACTCCGCTGGCTCTTGCGACGCAGGTTCCGGTACGGCGGCTCGATCTGCGCGTCGGCAAATTTACGTTGCCGGACATGCTGGACATCAACGAGGTACTGAGTGACAGCCACCAGCAGTTTCTGGACTGGACGGTGGACAACAACGGCGCATGGGATTATGCAGCCGATACGCGCGGATATACCTATGGCACGGCAATTGAATATCAGGACCGGCGCTGGGCCCTGCGCTATGTCCTGGGTCTGATGCCGACGGTGGCCAATGGCATTACACTCGACTGGGCCTTGCGGCGTGCGCGCGGACAGAACATGGAGCTGGAACTTCGTCAAAGCCTGCTACCCGGACGCGCTGGACGGATTCGGCTGCTCGCCTACGGGAACAATGCGCACATGGGACTCTATCGCGAAGCGGTGAATCATTATCTGGAAGGGCTGACTCCGACGCCGGAGATCACTTCCGTGGAGCATTTCGGCGCCCTGAAGTATGGCGCCGGTGTGAATGTTGAGCAGAACGTGACAGAGAACTTCCGTATAGGTGCGCGGTTCGGCTGGAATGAGGGCCAGCACGAGTCGTTTGCATACACAGAAGACGATCAGACATTTCTCGTTGGCGGAGACTATGCCGGCGAGCCTTGGCATCGCAGGCTCGATAAGCTGGGGGTGGCTTTTGTGACGAATGCAATCAAGAAGGACCACCAGAATTATCTGAAAGATGGCGGTTTAGGCTTTATCCTTGGCGACGGAAGATTGAACTATGCCCGCGAAGATATCGTTGAGGCGTACTACAACGTGCATGCCTGGCGCGGCGTCTATTACGCGATAGGGAATTTCTTCATCGAACATCCTGGTTACAACCAGGACCGGGGCCCGGTGGACGTGCAGAGCGTACGGCTGCACGTAGATTTTTGAGACCGTGAGAGCTTCCCAGGTCTACTTGGCCGCCTGCCCCGGACCGGTGTTCGCCGGCGTGGCTACCTTCCGCACCGCCCGGTCGACAATTACATAGAGCAACTGCTGAGGGTCGGCCTTGGCCTGCTGCTTAATGTATTCGCCAGCCTGACGTCCCGCTTCCTCGCTCTGGGGCAACACCAGATTGCGATTTTTAGCGGAGAAGGCGGCCAGGTCCTGCACCATGTCGAAAAACCTGTCCTCATTCCGGCCACTCTTCTGCCACGCCTGCGCCACGGTAAGCGGAACCAATTGATCGATCGTCCAGGTATGTTTTTCCGGCGCCTCATTCGCGCCTGGCTGGAGCGCCCCTTCCGCCGTCGGGCCCTGCTGCGAAGGAGCCTGACCATTCTGCGCCAACCCTGCCGGAGCCGCAAAGAAGAGCGCAATCGCCAGCACTCCGAGACCTAAAGCACGCCTGTTCCATTTCCCCGTTCGCTTTCCATCGTTCACGTTCATCGCGTACTGTCCTCTGTTCTCTAGTCAGCCACTTGTGAGTCCGATCCCCGGCCGCCGTTGCGCTACGGAATCTGCCCGTTTCCGCCATTGCCCTGGAATTGTTGAACAACGCTGCCGATGATAGAGCCGATGCCACCTCCGCTGTTCCCCGCACCGCTCACAATGCTGTTATGCATTCCGCTGCCGAAGGCGCCCCCCAGGATGGAGGCTGCGGCGCCGAGCAAAGCTCCCGTGGTGGAACCGGACTGCTGGGTTCCATATGGGCCGTTGCCGTAGCCGTTGTTCAGGCCATATCCGGAACCGGTATTCGGGCCCTGGTTGTAAATTGCGCCGCCGTACTGGCCGCCGTGGCCCCCGAAACGAAGGCCATTGTAGAAGCCCTGGTTGTAACCTGCGGTGTAGGCGCTCTGGTTCGACTGCTGGGCTGCGAAGGCGCCAGGCGCCAGCATGAGCCATCCACCAAGCAGCAACACACTGGAGGAAAGGAGGCGTATCTTCATAATAATTTTTGGATGCCAAATCAGGCAGAGATGCTATCCGCAGCGGAAATCTTGATGAATACTCTGAATGGCCGGCCCGCGATAGGGCTCCGTTGTTGGCGTAAGGCAGCTATTTACGAGCTTTCGCGCCCGGCGCCTCGGGCAGGGTGTAAATCACTTCTCCCGGCCGGGTGTAGTGCATCTGTTCGCGGGCTTCATACTCGATGGTGTCCCGGTCGTTTTGCAGCCGGCGGTCATGCGCCGCAATCCGCTCATTTTCGGTTTTCAAGTTTAGGATCTGCTGCTGGAGTTGCTGCGCCTGGCGCTGCTTCTGCCGATACGCAAGCAACCCATCGTGCCCGAAAATCGCATAGACACCAAGCGACACGGAAAGGCCCGCCAGCACGACCGTAGCAGCTTTGCGCCGCATGCTGAGCAGGCGGCCCGCCAATCGCGCCAGCGGAGTGGCAGCCGTAGAAGCGGGCCTGTCATTCGGAACGGGCCCGGTGGGAATCAGTTCGCGCTGCAGGTTTTTTGGCACTTCTCGATTCCCTTCTTACGTTCCCCTCGGGTTGACTTACGCCAGGCGTTACTCGAGAACCCATCGCTCGGCAGCTTTTCTGAGCTTTGCCGAATCTTCTTCCGAGCGGGCTTCCGTATAGGCACGCACCACAGGTTCTGTTCCGGAAAGGCGATAGCAGACCCAGGAGCCGTCGTCGAAGATAAGTTTCAATCCGTCTGTCCGCACAACCCTGGAAACTTTCCGCCCTGCGAGCTCCTTCGGATCGGACTTCAACTTCACAGTGAATTTGTCCTTGGCCTGTGGAGTCAAGTGGAAATTCTCGCGAACCGGATAATAGGAACCCACTTTGGCAAAGAGCGACCGGAGTTGTTCTCCCAGAGTGGCGCCGCGCACGGCCACCATCTCGGCCACCAGCAGACCGGCCAGAATCCCATCTTTTTCCGGGACGTGGCCCCGGATCGTCAGCCCGGCGCTCTCTTCCCCGCCGATAGCGATCTTGTCCTGATCGATCAGTTCGCCAATGTACTTGAAGCCTACTGGCGTCTCGTACATTTGCACCTTGTGAAAATCGGCAAGAGCATTGATGCAGTTCGTCGTCGCGACGCTCTTGGCCACGCCATTCCGCCAACCGCGGGTCTCCACCAGATAATCGAACAACAGCGCGATGATATAGTTCGGCTGGATGTAGGTTCCATCGCGGTCCACAATGCCAAAACGGTCCGCGTCGCCATCGGTCGCGATTCCCAGGTGTGCGCCCGTTTCCTGCATCTTGGCCCGGCAAGTGTCTAAAAGCTCACCGTCCGGCTCCGGAGCGTGCCCGCCAAACAGGACATCGCGGAAGTCATGCACGCTGACGGCGGAGACGCCGTGCTCTGCGAGGACCTGCTGCGCGTACCCCCGCCCCGCACCCCAGAACGGGTCAACAACGATTTTCAGTTTCGCTTTCGCGATCGCCTGTAGAGCGACAAGCTCGGCCAGTCGTTTCAGGTAGCCCGGCTTCACGTCAACGGCGTCGAATTGCCGCTGATTCGTGGAGGGTGGAATGGCAGCTTCGCCCAATGCGGCAATTTCCGCCTCGATTTGTTTGGTCACGTCCGGCAAAGCTGGAGCGCCGTCCGGGGTGGAGAACTTGATGCCGTTGTACTCCGGGGGATTGTGAGACGCTGTGAAATTGATGGCTCCGCTCGTCTTTCGCTGGGTGACGGCGTAGGAAATGGCGGGGGTTGGAGCAGCCTCCGGAATTACCTCTGGGGCAATCCCGGAGTCGGCCAGAAGACGCGCCGCCTCCTCGACAAAAATTTCTCCCATGAACCGGGGGTCCCGGCCGACAAGAATTCGATGCTGCCCCGGCTGCTTCGCGACATAGCGGGCGATTCCGACCACGGCGCGGCGAATGTTGGGCAAAGTAAATTCCTCCGCAACGATCGCCCGCCAGCCGGAAGTACCGAAGTGAATAGGAGTAGGCATGTTTTTCCTTTGAACCGGAGGTTGAGTAATCCGAAACCCCAGAATACCGCGCCCCAACGATTCTGTGGGCGGCACACGGTGAGGGAAATTCCTGGGCCCGCATCGAGCTCACGAACCTCCGCTGCGGTTTCGGTTTGCCCCATTTGTGAGGCATTTAATTATTTTCTTGAACACGAACCATTTCTTGCTATGATGGCTGCACTCCAAGCTCACTTAAATCTTGACGCATTAGGCGGTATCAATGCAGATCTTTTACGTCACCCTTATGGCTGTCGTCTTTGTGCTGTGCTTTGCCTTGTTCACCACAGCGCGCCGGGTTCTCCGTGGCTCACCCTTACAGAGCGGAGAACTGAGTCTTGCCAGTCTGGACGGTTTCGCAAACCATTCGGACGAGCCGGAGCAACCGCATTGGCAGTTCCATCCGTCGGAGGCGGATGAAACGGATGGTCCGGCTGTGCCGAGGGCTGCGGAATCGTACATCGAACAGATGCGGTCCGCGGAGCGCCCTTTGAAGGACGTATCGGAGCAAACGCTCTCAGCAGAAGACCTGGACTCGCCGGAAACCTCGTCCGAAGGGGCCACATTCGCAGCCAGCGCTGAGTTGGTCGAGCCTGTGCCACAGCGGTCAAGAGGCCGCTCCGGCACGGTAATGCCAAAACGCAAGCTGTCCCCGCCCGCCTATACCTACATGCTGGAGATGCTGCTGATTGGCGTTTCCGCCGTGGTGCTGGTGAAGACACAGCGCAGTACTGCGCGATATCGCGCATCCCACGGCTCTCGTAGCAGGGTCGCCTAAATTTGCAATCGATTCTCGAACTGAAAGGGAGGACTGCTGGACGTGCAGTCCTCCGCCCGGCTGCTTTACTCTAAAGACCGGGAGTTTTTCATGCCAATCGGTACAGCAGCGGCAGTACGGGAAATCAGCATTGCACATAGTCCGGACTCGGATGACGCTTTCATGTTCTACGGCCTGGCCTCAGAAAAAGTCGAAGTGCCGGGTTATCGCTTCACCCACACTCTCACCGACATCGAGACGCTGAATCAGAAGGCGATGCGCGAAGCGTTCTACGATGTGACGGCAATTTCGTTCCATGCCTATCCCTATGTTCAGGACAAATACGCTCTGATGCCGTGCGGTGGCAGCGTTGGGGAAAATTATGGGCCGATGATCGTCGCCAAACGGGAGCTTTCGCTGGAACAGCTGCGCAGTGTGAAGATCGCCGTTCCCGGCCAGCTCACTACGGCCAATCTCGTTTTGCAAATGGCCCTTCCCGGCGTGCAGACGGAAGTTGTTCCTTTCGACCAGATCATTCCGCAAGTCTTGTCGGGCAAGTATGACGCGGGTCTCATCATTCATGAAGGGCAGTTGACCTACGCACGCGATGGTCTGAAATGCCTGCTCGATATGGGAACGTGGTGGCGCGAACAGACGGGCCTCCCGCTGCCCCTCGGGGGAAATGCTATCCGGCGCAGCCTCGGTAGCGCAGTCCATCGCATGATGAATCAGGCGCTGCGCGACAGCGTTCGCTATGCTCTCCAGCATCGCGAAGAAGCGCTCGCTCACGCCATGCAGTATGCGCGCGATCTCGACGCAGCATCAGCCAGCCGCTTCGTCGGGATGTATGTCAATGAGCGCACGCTCGATTACGGCGAGGACGGCAAGCAGGCCATTCGCAAGCTGCTTTCCATGGGGCACGAGCGCGGCATCATTCCTCATCCCGTCCGCGTGGACTTTGCCGAATAACTTCAGTCGCCATCGTGGTCTGGGCGCTTCGGCCTGGCTTGCAGCAACTGCGCCGGAACCGGGCGCTTTCCCATTGCGTCCCGCCATAGAATGACATTGAGCTTTTGCGTGTCGGCCTGGTCGGCATGGGTAAAGTCCATTTTCGCGGACGCTTTCGCACCGTAGCTCTTTGCCGTATTCGCCTCGTAAATTCGTCCGTTATCTCGGTTCATATAGTCGGCCGAATACGCTGGCTGCGTGCCCGCTCCGGAGAATTCCTCACTCATGAGCGGCGCGAAGGCATCATTGTTATTCATCGGGGGTAGATCCAGCAGCGATTCGATGGAACGGACCGCGCTCACAGTGGTGTAGAAGTGGTGGTCCACAAAAAGCTTGCCGCCGGGTTTTGGACGCGGCGCATATTTGCTGACCACCAGCATTAGGCTGCGATGCGCATCCACGTGGTCGGCTCCGGATTGTGCATCGTCCTCCAAAATAAAAAAGGCTGTGTCACTCCAGAAGGCGCTGTGAGAAACAGCATCCACAGCGCGACCCACGGCCAGATCGTTGTCTGCAATGGACGCCTCCGGGCGCGGCATGCCGGGAGTGGTCCCTGCCGTATGGTCGTCGGGGAGCCGCAATAAAACGAACTGCGGCATAGTGTCATGGCCGCTGGCACGATCAGAAACCCACCCCTGGAAATGCTGGAGAAATTCCGATACGCGCAGTTGATCGGGAACGCTGAGGTTGAAATCCTGATACTGGGGGTCGAAGTGGCCGACCAACTCCGGCTTGGTCGCCACATCCCGGGCAATCAGCGGGATTTTCCAGGGATACCGGCTGACGCCTCCGCCATAGTTTGCCGGGATGGCCTCACCCTGACGAATATAACTGCGAGTACAGACCATGGGCGCCGGTTCAGGGGTACCGAGCGTCGGCTTTGGATTTTTTGGAGCCTGGCCCGAGTCATCGCAAAACTTGGTCGCCACGAATTCGCCAAAATGGTAGTACGTTTTCCCATGTTTTGCGATGTTGGTCCAGAGATAACCGCTGGCCGGCTCGTCGATGTCAGAGATTTTTTCGTGCAGCGGGTAACCGTCGGCGACGATGCCTTCATAGTCATAGGTGCGCTGGCGTCCGCGATAACTTTGCTGCCACGTCTTCTCCGTGTAATCGCTGGTGATGGCAGCCGTTGACCAGACATGGCCATCCCCCGAAACCTCTCCAGAATCGTAAAAGTTGTCGAGGATGCCGAACTGTTCCGCAAGCTTGTGCTCGTTCGGCGTAATACTTGCGCCATACATGGTCAGGCTCGGGTCGCGGTCTCCCGCCGGTAAGTCGCCAAATACCTGATCGTAGGACCGATTTTCCTTGATGACATAGATGATGTGGCGGATCGGGCTCACACCGCCGCGAAATGCAATCTGCCGCTGTGCGGCGCGCATCCGGTTGCTTTCCATGACTTCGCGGCTGAATTGCGCAAGATTCTGGTCGGCCTGGCGAATTTGTATATCCGCTAGAGATCCGTACAAAAGCGTGGCGATGTACGTCATCGGAGGAGTTTTATTCGGCTTAGTTGCGGATGGAGGGGATGATCCCCGCTGAGGGAAATTGTTAGGACCAGTTCCCTGTCCCTTTCCTGTCGCGACATAAAGATGACCTCGCGTCGCCGCAAGGGCCGTCGGATACCATTCCGTCGGAAGAAAGCCGTGCGGATGCACCGGCGTTTTTGTTTTGCGTGTCAGATCGTGCGGATCGAAAACGGCAATCGCATTCAGGCTCGCGTCCGCAACATACATGCGCTTGCCGTCCGGCGAGAGCGCCAGCGCATCCGGCATTGCTCCAAAATAGCTCTGGCCGGGCAGACGTGTGTCGAAAGTCCCCTGGATGTGCATGGCTGTTTTATCAGCACCGTCCAACGCGACAGCGGTCACGGAGTCTCGATTCGCCAGCGCGACGTACAGGACGGATTCATCGGAGCTAAGCGCAAGCGCAGCGGGATGGGAACTTGGGTCGGTGGGCACTCGCGGCGGCGAAAGCGGAAGCATCTGCAGCACACGGCCGCTTTTCAGGTCCAGCTCCGCAACAGCGGATGCATTCCATAGCGCGACGAAAGCGCGCTTGCCATCGCGGGTTGCGATCGCGGCGATCGGATAGGAGGCGGGCACAGTGTTGCTGGTCGAAAGATCGAAGCGATGCAGGACCTTTCCGCTCGCAGCATCCATCAGCAGGGCGTCATCGGAAAGATTGTCGGCGATCAGGATCTCATCGCCATTCCGGCCAGGGACGATTGCAATTCCCGATGGGTAAGGATTCGCCATTCCAGACGGCAAACGGAAGCCCGCCATGCGGTTCTGCTGCTTGCCTGAACTGAGAGCCTGCAAGGGAACAGGCAGCATCCGCTCCTCCGCAGGATGCCCATCCCGGACGCGGTACACCGCGATGGCATTCCCCACTGCGCCCCGGCTATCCGGCAGAGGATTGGTGAGGGATGCAATGCTGACATACAGATGCGAGCCGTCGCTACTGAAAGCAATTCCGGAGAAGAGCGTCTGCAGGGCAATTTTTCCGGGCGTATGCGGATTAGGTACATCGGTCAGACGTCCGGACTCGGTGTCGAGAATCGCAATCGACTGGTCGTAGTTCGACTCCGCAGTGCCGTAACCGGCATTGACCATCGCCAGATATCGTCCATCTGGGGAAAGTGTCATGGCCATGGGCAGGCTGTTGGTCTTGCGCGGCGCGCCCGGCACAGGCTCCCGCAGCAGTTTACTGGTGGGCAGCGGAACCGTCTTTGTTTGAGCACCCTGACCTGAACACTGCAAGGAAAATGGCGCAAGCAGCACCCAAGCAGCCACCGCACCTTCAAATAACGCGCAACGAACCCCAGGCGAAAGCTTCATAGCCATCCACGATATCAAATCCCCACGGTTCTCCGGCGATACTGCCCCCTGGGCCTAGCTTGGGCCTGGCATTCCGACATTACAAAAGTCTTACAGTCACGCGAGTCTGGCACTGTTAGCCTCATATCAGATCAATGACTTCCAATCTTGAGGTATCTGTGACCCCGACATCCTACCCAGCGCTTGAACCGGGCAGCGTAGAAACCGCTCCCATTGCCACCGCCGAGGCATCGTTTGTCGGCACACCCGTCGCTGTACCCGTAAGGATGGCGCCCACACCGCCCAAGTCTCAACTCCCGGTGCTGGGACGCGCAACCCAGGATCGCGGAATCACCTGGACGACGACGGTGTTTCTGGTAGCGTTTCACATCGGCGCAATCGCCGCGCTGTTTATGTTCAGCTGGAGCGCGCTGGCGGTTTTCATCGTCACCTATGTTCTGGCGATCAATGTCGGCATTGGGATGTGTTACCATCGCCTGCTGACGCACCGTGGCTACAAAGTTCCAAAATGGCTGGAGTATGCGACCGCGATCTGCGCCACTACGGCGCTTGAGGGCGGCCCCATGTTCTGGGTTGCCACTCATCGCGTGCATCATCAGCACAGCGACCATACCGGCGATCCACACACGCCGAAGGAAGGTACCTGGTGGGCGCATGCAGGCTGGATATTGAAGGGCAAAGCGCTGCATACCGAAACTGCCATGCTGGCCCGGTACGCACCGGACCTGGCGAAAGATCGCTTTTACGTGTTGCTCAGTAAATACCACTGGGTTCCGCTTACCGCGATGGGGCTCGTACTACTCGCAATTGGAGGCTGGCCGTGGGTTTTCTGGGGAATTTTCCTCCGGGTGACTATCGGGCTGCACGCTACTTGGCTGGTCAACTCCGCTACACATAAATGGGGCACACGGCGTTTTGAAACCCGCGATGATTCCCGCAACAGCTGGTGGGTTGCGCTGCTGACCGGTGGAGAAGGCTGGCATAATAACCACCACGCCCACCCCGTTTCCGCAAGACACGGGCTGGCCTGGTATGAATTCGACCCCAATTATTACGGGATCTGGCTATTGAAAAAGCTCGGACTGGCCCGTCAGATAAAGGTCGCAAAGTTCGATCCCAACGACCCGCGTCCTGCGGGCGCATCTCCGGCATAGCTTCATGGTCCCCCTCCCTAAAAGCCTGACGGCTATACTGCCGTCAGGCTTTTTTGTTTGCCCCAACCATGCACTTTACTCGCAGACGCGGAACGATCGCATTTTTCATCACGTTAGGCGCTTGCCTGGTGTTCCTTGCGATCGGGCTGAACGTCGGGTGGGTCATTCTGAACTGGCGCAGAGTTTTTCCTCTATTGCTCGGCGTTCTGTTTTTCTGCATTCTCATCGCCGGCGTGGTGCTGAACACGATCTTCCTTGTACGCGAAATTCGCCGCAATGAACGTCACGACAGCTTCCTGAATGCTGTGACGCACGAACTGAAAACCCCAATCGCTTCCATCCGCCTGTATCTGGAAACGCTGCAGCGACGTAACCTGAGCGAAGAGAAGCGGCAGGAATTCTATCGCGTCATGCTGAACGACAGTGAACGGCTGCTGGCCACGGTGGAGCAGGTGCTGAAAGCCGGTGAAGTCGGGCAACGAGGCGCCGATGACGTGAACGTCCGCGTGGACATGAAATCTCTGGTGATGGACAGCATCCAGGTGGTCACACTTCGCAATCATCTGCAGCCGGACGCACTCACCTTTGTCGATGCAACCGCCAACATCTCCACCGTGGTACTTGGCAATCCGGAAGACCTGAGAGCGGCGGTGATGAACATACTCGATAACGCGGTGAAATATTCCCCCAAGGGCCCGCAGATTCGAGCGCATTTGACCGTAGAACACGATGCGTGGGTCGTTCTTCGGGTGACAGACCAAGGGATCGGGATCTCAGATGTCCATCTGAAGCGTGTGTTCAAACGCTTCTACAGGGTGCCCAGCATGGCTGTTTTACGCGCTAAAGGTACAGGGCTGGGCCTGTTTCTTGTACGTACAATCGCGCGGCAGCACGGCGGAGACGCGATGGCTGCAAGTGAAGGCGAAGGCCACGGCGCGACCATAACGCTGCAGCTTCCGCGTCTGCTGCAGCCGTAGAAGTGGGGATGGTATGGCGGAAGGCAGTGGGTCAAAAAACGGCGAACGATCCGGCATTCGTATTCTGATCGTAGAGGATGAAGCTCATCTTGCGGAAGGATTGCTCTTCAATGTGCAGGCTGAAGGCCACGATGCAATCGTCGCAGCAGACGGCGAGTCCGCGCTGGATTGGCTGCTGCACAAACGGGAACACTTCGACGCGGTCCTCCTGGATGTTATGCTTCCGGGCATAGACGGGTTTGCGGTTGCGCGCGCCATGCGCGAGGCGCAGAACTATACGCCTGTGCTGATGCTGACGGCGCGCGGCCGTCCGGAAGATGTGCTCGAAGGCTTTGCCGCCGGAACGGACGATTATCTGCCGAAGCCGTTCGAGCTTTCCATTCTGCTGGCGCGTTTGAATGGGCTTCTTCGGCGGACTCAGTGGTTGCGGCCAACACCGCCGCTCCAGGACATTTCTGCCCAGGCGCCGGAAGAACCCTCCTCCATGACAGAGGCATACACGTTCAACGGCAGGACGATCGATTTTTCTCTGTTCGAATTGCGGGCCGAGAACCGGCACATTCGGCTCACATTAATGGAAACAGAACTGCTGCGCCATCTGGTACGCAATCCAGGCCGGGCAATCTCCCGCAGTGAGATTCTGGAGAAGGTCTGGCACATGCATGAGGACACCGACACCCGTGCAATCGACAACTTCATCGTGCGCCTGCGGCGTTATCTGGAGGAGGATCCCGCCCATCCGGTCTACCTGCAGACGGTGCGGGGCGTCGGCTACCGTTTTGTCCCGGAAGAAAAGCCGGCCGGCTGAATCTCAGGCGGGGAGCGAAGCGATACACTGAGCCTTGAAGGTCCCCGTCAGAGAAAACCATCCGTGCGCATCCTGACTCGCTACATTCTCGGTGAAGTCCTTTCCCACACCCTGCTCGGGCTTTTTCTCTTCACATTTGTCCTGTTCATGCCAAACCTGGTGCAGATTGTGGAACTCGTCGTCCAGGACGGCGCGTCCATGTCGAGCGTGATCAAGCTGATTGCCTTTACGCTGCCGAATTCTCTTACAGTGACCATCCCAATGGCCGTGCTGGTGGGCATTCTGCTGGGGTTAAGCCGGCTGGCTGCCGACAGTGAAATCACAGCGATGCGCGCCTGCGGCTTCGGCGTGCTCGATTTTGTGCGAATCGTAGCGATTATCAGCGTGGCCGCCTGGATTTTCGGCCTGGCGAATTCACTCTACCTGGCGCCGAAGGCCACCTCCGCGATGTTGCAAGTGGAGAATTCCCTGCGCGACTCGCAAGCGACTTTCCAGGTGCAGCCGCGCGTATTCTATGAAGATTTTCGAAACTCCGTCCTCTATGTTCAGGATGTGCGGAATGGCCGCAAGGCGTCCGTTTGGTACCACGTATTTCTGGCCGACTTGACCAATCCAGGTTCACCGAAGATTATTCTTGCCGATCAGGCGACCGTCGTCGGCGGCAAGCACCATGAGCTTCGCATGCGACTGCGTAATGGCGAGCAGCATGAGATGCCGCCAAATGATCGGGGCGCATACAGCATCTCGACTTTCGCCCAAACCGACCTGCCAGTGCAGGTCAACAGCGGCCAGGACACCGTGCGCATCGGCCACAGCGATGTGCCTATTCTCGCAATGTCGAATCGGCAATTGTATCGCAAAGGACACCAGCAGGACGGCCGCTGGTATCAAATTGAAATGCAGAAGCGGTTTGCGTATCCCAGCGCCTGTCTTGTCCTGATGCTGGTGGGAATCCCGCTCGGCCTCTCCTCGCGGCGAGGCGGTAAAAGTACGGGATTCGTGCTCACAATTTTTCTGGTCTTTGTGTACTACTTCCTCTCTTCCACTGGAATGGCGCTCGCCAAGCAGGGCAAAATCTCGGTGACCGCCGGCGTCTGGGGAGCAAATCTCCTGTTTGCCGTTGCTGGCCTGCTGCTGCTGCGTCAGATGGCGCGCGGAGCCGTGCGCTTTCCTTCCATACCGCTGCCCGCCGTCATTCAAAAGCGGTTCGGCCGGAATCGTGATGCTTCAGGAGAAGCTGTTTTCGCCGCCATTCCCAGGCGTACTTTGTACGAGGGTTTCCCTCTCATTCTCGACGATTACGTCCTGCGTTCTTTTCTAGGCAGCTTCGTGTTGGTGGAAGTGAGTTTCGTGCTGCTTTCCTTGATTTTCTCGCTCTTTGAACTGCTGGGCGATATTGTGCGAAATCACGCGCCGCTCGCGGTCGTTGGGGAATATCTATTGAACCTGACCCCCAGTATGATCTACAGCATCACTCCACTGAGCGTGTTGATCGCAGTACTTGCGGCCATTGGTGTGCTCAACCGGTCGAGCGAGCTTACAGCGATGAAGGCCACGGGAATCAGCCTTTATCGAGTCGTGCTGCCGATTTTTTTGATTGCGGGTGTCCTCTCCGTCTTGATGTTCACCTTTGACCAGGTTTATCTTCCTACGGCGAATCGTAAACAGGAATCTCTGCGCAGTGAAATCAAAGGAAAACCGCCACGCACATTTCTACGTCCGGACCGGGAGTGGGTCTTCGGAGAGAACAAGCCCGGCGAACCGGCGCATATTTTCTACTACGAATTCTTCGACTCGGCGAACGACCGGTTTGCCAATCTGACCGTGCTTGAATTTCAGCCGAACAGCTTCATGTTGGCGCGCCGTATCTTTGCCGCGGACGTGACCTGGGACCCGCAGGAGCATCAGTGGATATTCCGCAAGGGGTGGGAGCGGACCTTTCAAGGGGGCACTATCTCGTCGTACAAGACGTTTAACTCCAGAATCTTTCCAGAGATCGTGGAGGATCCCCACTACTTCAAAAAAGAAGATTTGCAATCGTCTGAGATGACGTTTACGGAGCTTGCCCATTACATCCACGATTTAAGCCAGAGCGGTTTCGACACTCTTCCGCTGCGCGTACAGCTTGACAAGAAAATCGCCTATCCTCTGGTCACCCTTGTCATGGCGATTCTTGCTGTTCCATTCGCGCTCTCAATGGGCCGCCGCGGATCGCTGACCGGCATTGCCGTCGCCATTGGTGTCGCCATCGCATACTGGGTTGCCGCCGGACTTTTTGAAGCCATGGGGAATGTGAACACGCTGCCTGCTGTCCTGGCCGCCTGGTCGCCGGACCTGCTGTTTGGTCTGGTCGGCGGATACCTGCTGCTGCGCACCCCCACATAATTACCGCTCGCCTAAGTCTTGAGAGCGCATCGCGACGCGCCGGCGATTCCCGCGAGATTGTCTAGAATGAAGGCTGGAGATCTCGAATGACGATCTGGGAAAATCTGCGTCCGCTGTTTCCGTATCTGCGGCGTTATCGGCGTGGTTTTCTCGTAGGTGGACTGTTCGCGGTCTGCAGCAATGCCATCTGGGTTCTCTTTCCTCAAGTGATTCGGCGCGCGATTGACGACATGACTCGTCATCTCAGCTATCGCGGCATCCTGTTCTATGCGGGGCTGCTGATTGCAGTAGCGCTCGCCAAAGGCGTCTTTCTTTTTCTTACGCGCTGGGTGCTCATCGGGCTTTCTCGCGACATTGAATACGATCTGCGGAACGATATTTTCCGCACACTGGAACTTCAGGCTCCCGGCTATTTCCGGGAGCATCGCACGGGCGACATTATGGCGCGTGCAACCAATGACCTGAACGCCGTGCGTATGCTGCTGGGCCCGGCCATCATGTACAGCCTGAATACGCTGCTCTTCACGGTTGGCGCGCTGATCTTTATGGTCCGCATCAGCCCCTGGCTGACATTGTTGGCTTTTGTTCCCCTTCCTGCGGCCAGCATTCTGGTGCAGTATTTCGGACGCAGGATACATGAACGTTTTGAGCGCATCCAGGCGATGTACTCCGACATCTCCGCGCAGGTGCAGGAAAATGTCGCAGGCGCGCGGCTGGTGCGTGCCTTCGCACAGGAGGAGGCGGAAATTCGCTCCTTCGAGCGGGCCAATGCTGAGTACATCCGCCGTGCGCTGCGGCTAGTCCGGCTGATGGGAATGCTGTGGCCGACGTTGGAATTTTTGCTGGGCCTGTCGCTCGTGGTAGTGCTGCTGGTGGGCGGCCACGAAGTCGTCACCAGGCGGATTTCCGTTGGAGCATTTGTCGCGTTTACCACTTATATGACGATGCTCACATGGCCTGTCATCGCCCTCGGATGGGTTGTGAATCTGGTGCAGCGCGGCACGGCCTCTGTGCGGCGCATCCATGAACTCCTGATTGCGAAGCCTTCGATTTCAGACGCGACCTTACCTGTTGGCCAGGCGCCTCCCACTGAAATTCGCGGAGAGATCGAGTTCCGCAATCTGACGCTCACTTACCCGGGCACTGCTGCCCCCGTGTTGAGAAAGATCGATTTGCGAATACCGGAAGGCACCAGCCTCGCCATCGTCGGTCCAACAGGCGCAGGCAAGACCTCCCTGGTCAGCTTGATCCCGAGGCTGATGGAAGCGGAACGAGGAACGCTGTTGATCGACGGACGATCTGTCATGGATTATCCGCTTGCGACCTTGCGCCAGGCCATCGGCTTTGTGCCGCAGGAAACTTTCCTCTTCGGCGAAACGATCCGGGAAAACGTTGCGTTTGGTGCGCCGAACGCAACCGACGAAGCGGTTCTGGATGCAACCCGCGCCGCTCACATCCGCGATGAGATTCTGGAATTTCCCAAAGGGTTCGACACCCTGGTGGGGGAACGCGGCATCACGTTATCCGGTGGGCAGAAGCAGCGGATCGCCATTGCACGCGCCTTGATTCGTGACCCGAAGATTCTCATATTGGATGACGCACTTTCGAGTGTGGACACCTATACGGAAGAGCAAATCCTGCATGAACTCGCCGAACGGATGCGCGGGCGAACCACTATCTTCATATCTCATCGCGTATCCACGGTGCGGCACGCGGACCAGATCGCAGTGCTGGTCGACGGCAGCATCGTGGAACTCGGAACACATGATGAGTTGGTGGCGCGCAACGGCTACTACACCGAGCTCCATGAGAAACAAATGCTGGAAGAAGAACTGGCCGTGGTCGGATAGCAGGCTGCAGCGTTCCAAATGCGACGGGTTGGCTTAGGCGGAAGTTGGCACGTCCCGCGGGAACTTACGACCAGTGGGTTTTCGGGTCAGCAGGTAAAGCATTCCCATCACGATGAAAATCGTGATCATTCCGGCAAGTCCCAGCACCCGCAGAATCGCGACCGTGTATTTGCCGGTTCCAGGATTGTAGCTGCAGCAGTAGAGCAGGAAAAGATCCGAGGCCGTGCCGATCTTGTGGTCGGATGCATCGACCAGCGCGAGCCGCAGATCACGCGGCGCGTACTGAATCCCGGAGAAATATTTCGATAACCGGCCGT
>DAHVZT010000141.1 GCA_027323885.1 Acidobacteriaceae bacterium | reverse complement strand
CAGCTCGAAGCGGCCTGAAAACCAGGTTGTGGAAGTATGGAAATCGCTACGCGATTCCCACACTCCCACAACCTCGACGACTACGGGATTATCCCCTCAACCCCAGCGCATATGGGGTACGCATTCTGAGGGCAAGGTCAGCCGACGGCCAAATGCAACGGCTGGCTTGGATGAAATAGAAGCCTCTTTTCCGCGAACTTGATCGGTGAGAACTGCGTCCTGTTTCACCCCCTCTACAATTGCAGAGAGGGAGCAGCGAGGATGCCGCTGGGTACGTTGAACGCAGAGGCAGAAACCGTTCCCGCATCGCTGCAGCATTTGGCCGCCAACCCCCGGGTGACGGTCCGCCGCAACGGAGCCCCGAAAGCGGACGGCGCGTGCGTCGTGTACTGGATGCAACGCGCGGAGCGCGGCCTGAACAACGCCGCGGTGGATTGCTCGGTCCATGTTGCGAACGTGCTGGAATTGCCGCTGCTGGTGTACTTCTCAGCGATATCAAACTTTCCCGGCGCCAATCTGCGCCATTACGCATTCCTGAACCAGGGGCTGCCGGACATCGAGGCCGACCTGGCGGAGCGGAACATTGCTTTCGTCGTGCGACGCCCGCCGGGAAATTCTCTTGAGAATTTTCTGGACGAGGTGAATGCGGCAATTCTTATCGGAGACGAGAGCCCTTGCCGGGAGCCGGAGCGCTGGAGAACAGTGACCGCCCGGCGCATTCGCGTCCCGTTTTGGACGGTGGATGCGGACGTGGTGGTGCCGAGCAAGGTATTTGGGAAGGCTCAATACGCCGCTCATGTGCTGCGGCCCAGACTGCACAGGGAACTGCCGAACTATTTACATGCTCTGCAGAACCCGCGCGCGGAGCATGAATGGAAACCTCCTAAGAACTTCGACAGCTACCCGGTAACGAGTGACATCACCGCAGGTTGGAAAAAGCTCGATCGCAGTGTGAAACCCGTTGAGAGCTTTACCGGGGGCTCGCAAGCCGCGCGCGAACGCCTGGAGCATTTTGT
Source organism: Acidobacteriaceae bacterium (assembly GCA_027323885.1). Lineage (GTDB taxonomy): Bacteria > Acidobacteriota > Terriglobia > Terriglobales > Acidobacteriaceae > JAKAAZ01. The sequence goes on along the minus strand of DAHVZT010000141.1, from coordinate 37,633 downwards.
CCAGCACGTTTTGCCCACCTACGATCGGAACCGCAATCAGCCCACAGTGGACGGAAGCAGCCGTTTATCTCCCTACCTGCATTTCGGACATATAGGTCCCCTGGAAATCGTGCTGGCTGTGAATGCCGCGGTAAGCAAAAATCCGTCCCTGGCCAAGCCACGGGATGCTTTCTGCGATGAGATTCTTGTCTGGCGGGAGCTGGCCATCAATTTTGTGAAATATACGCCTGCGTACGATTCGGTGGATTGTGCGGAGCCGTGGGCCGCCCGTTCGCTTGCCGAGCACGCGCACGACCGCCGCGAATGGAATTACACCCGCGACCGACTGGAGCGGGGCGAAACGCATGATGAGCTATGGAACGCAGCGCAGCTGCAGATGGTGAACTACGGGTGGATGCACAATTATCTGCGAATGTACTGGGCGAAGAAGATTCTGGAGTGGTCCGCCAGCCCCGCCACCGCTTTGGAACATGCGATTTTTCTCAATGATCGTTATGAGCTGGATGGACGCGATCCGGGCGGTTACGCAGGAATTGCATGGGCGATCCTGGGGAAATTCGATCGCCCGTGGTTTGACCGCCCCATTTTCGGCAAGGTGCGGTACATGTCCGGCGGCTCCACCGGAAAGAAATTCGATTCCCAGGGCTACATCCGCCTGGTGCGTGCGAATGCGGACTCGGGCAAGCTGTGGTGACGGGTCAGCGTGAGACCCGCAGCAGGACTACGCCGTGCCGGGGAACGACAGCGGTGTAGGAATTCTGCAGCGGGCCCACATCCTTGTGCGCCCAGAGATCGCGTGCGTGCGTGGCCCCACTGAGCCCCAGGGAACTCAGGTCCACCGTGATCGGATACACTGCTTCGCTTCGATTGAACAATGCAATCGCGAGAGCTCCGTCCTTAAGAGGTTTCGTCCAGACTTCATAAGGGCCTGCCGCGCTCAGGCGGTCGCCTTGTTTCCCCAGCGAGTCCTGATCGACCGCGATCACTTCCTTGTTCATCAGGATGCTTCTGGTCGTCTCATCCATTTTGCTTAGGTCGTTTCCCGCGAGCAGTGGGGCGGCGAGAATCGCCCACAGGCTCATATGGGTGCGATATTCATCCGGCGTCATTTTCCCGTTGCCGACTTCCAGCATGTCGGGATCGTTCCAATGTCCGGGCGCGGCGTATCTGGCCAGGCCGGCTTGCGAAAACCCGATGAGCGACATGCGATCATAGTTGTCGCTGATGTCGCCGGTGGTACGCCACAGATTGCCGCCGACCTGGGGGCCCCATTTCCAGACAGCATCCCATCCGTATTGGCACAGGCTGTACACGATGGGGCGATGGGTATGCAGCAGGGCCCGATGCATTTTGTCATAGGCCTGGTGCATCATTTGCCACTGCTTTTGAGGGTCGCCCGGCGCCTGTTGTTTCATCATCTTGCCGTAGCTGCACAGATCGTATTTCAGGTAATCGATGCCCCATTTCGCATAGGTGTCGGCGTCCTGTTGTTCGTGTCCGTAGCTGCCCTCATATCCGGCGCAGGTCTTTGGCCCGGGCGACGAGTAAATTCCAAGCTTCAGTCCCTTGGAATGCACATAGTCCGCCAGCGCTTTCATATCGGGGAATTTGCTGTTGGTCTGGATGTTCCCCTGCGCATCGCGCTGCCCTTCCCACGTATCATCGATATTGACGTAAATGTACCCGGCGTCACGCATTCCGCTGGCTACGATCGCGTCTGCTGCGGCTCGCACATCTGCATCGCTCACTTTTCCGGCAAAGTGGTTCCAGCTATTCCAGCCCATGGGCGGCGTTGCGGCAAGGGATGGAGATTGCGCGTGCAATGCGCAGAAGGGCAGCGCAAGCAAACTGATGAGAATGGAACGCTGAACCAAAGCTTTGTGACGCATTGAGTCCTCCTGGCCTGAAACTGCCTGCGAAACGATAACTTTAACCGGCTGATCGGGGCTATGTCTATGTGCAGTTGAAAAAAAGGGGCATTTTGAAGGGGCATTCCTTGCCCGGCAGGAACCGTCAGGTGGAGCTAACCGGGTTCCGCTTCCATCGCATCCTACAGGTCGGCGGAGGTTCCCCTGGGGGTGATGAATTTGACATAGGAATCGCGGGTAAACGCGGGTCGCCGGCCTGCCAATCCGCATTCCAATTGAAGGAAGAATTGTGAAGCAGCTTTGTACGATTTTTTATTTAGCAGTCTTGCTGATTTACGGCCGCACCTTGCAGGGCCAGCAACCCTCGCCGCGAACCGCCCCCGAAACGCAGCAGATTCTTTCTTCTTACGAAGGGCAGAATGTGACTGCGATTGAGATCGCGGGCCGTCCGGACCTGGATGTCAGCCGATTTACGCCATATTTTGTGCAGAAGGCGGGACAGCCATTTTCCAGGGCGAAGGTGGACGCCACCATCGCGGCCCTGAAGCGGAAGGGCAAGTTCACGCATGTTCAGCTTGAGGTGAATCCGGAGGCCCAAGGAGTACGAGTCCTGCTGGTTCTGCAACCCGCTGTGTACTTCGGAATTTTTGAATTTCCGGGTGCGGAAAAGTTTCCCTACTCGCGGCTGATTCAGGTGACCAACTATCCTCCCGGCGCGCCCTATAACGCGGACGACATCCATCGCGATCAGGCAAACCTGACCAAGTTCTTCCAGCAGGAAGGATATTTCGAGGTCCAGGTGCGGCCTGAAGTGAAGGTGGACCGCGCCCATGGACTGGCCAACGTGGTATTTCACACGGACCTGCACCGTCAGGCCAAGTTTGGAAAGCTCGAATTCGCCGGTGCGACTCCAGAACAGAGCCGCCAACTGACGCAGGATCTGCAAAGCTTTCTTGCGCGTCTCCGCGGAGATGCTGTCCGCCAAGGCAAGACCTACAGCCACAAAACGCTCAACAAAGCCAGTCAATATCTGCAGAAAAAGCTTGAGGCAAAGGGATATCTGGCGGCGCGCGTAAGCGTTGCAGGCGCCGAATACATTGCGGCGCGGAATCAGGCCGATGTCGAGTTCAAGGTCGATACCGGAGCTCCGGTCCACGTACGAATCGAAGGCGCGCACCTGTGGAGCTGGGACAAGAAATCTCTTCTGCCCATCTACCAGGGTGTAGGCGTGGACTCTGAACTGGTGCAGGAAGGCAATCTGGCGCTGGTTTCCTATTACCAGAAGCAGGGCTATTTTGACGCAAAGGTAAGCTCGGACATCCGCAAAAAAGCATCGGGCGATGTCATCACCTACAAGGTCGTCAAGGGCAAGAAGCACAAGGTGGAAGCTGTTTCCCTGACCGGCAACCGCAAGATTGCATCCTCAAAGCTGACTCCGCTGATCACGGTGAAGAAAGCGCAATTCTTCTCGCGCGGTCAGTTCAGCCAGAACTTGGTGCGCGATAGCAGCAAAAACCTGAAAGCTGCCTACCAGTCCAATGGATTCAGCGACGCAAAAGTCACGTCCCAGGTAACGGAACATGCGGGCAATGTGCGCGTCGCGTTCCATGTTGTGGAAGGTCCGCAAGACACTGTCGCGGCGCTGAAGATCGTAGGAGCGGACAAACTTCCGGAATCCGAATTTGCGCCGAAAGGGCTGAAACTGACCGTGGGCGGGCCATACTCGCAGCAGTTGATCCAGGACGACCGGAAGAACATCCTGGCGCGGTATCTTACGCTGGGATTTTTGACCGCGAATTTGCGCGAAACCGCTACTTCCGTTTCCAGCAAAGAGCCTCATCGTGTGATCGTGACCTACCACATTTATGAGGGGCCGCAGGTATTTACAAATGAGGTGATTACGCTGGGCAGGCAGCATACGCAACCGAAGCTCATCCATGAGGATGTCGCGGCGCTCCTGCCTGGAAAGCCATTGGCGGAGACGCAACTTCTGAATTCCGAAACGCAGCTTTACAACAATCCAGGGGTCTTCGACTGGGCGGAAGTCGATCCCAAAAGGAAAATCACCACCCAGACGAAAGAGGATGTTCTGGTTAAGGTCCATGAAGCCAAACGCAACGAGATCCACTACGGATTCGGGTTTGAAATCATCAATCGGGGGGGAAGCATACCCAGCGGAACGGTCGCGCTTCCTAATCTGCCTCCAGTGGGCCTGCCGTCCAACTTCACCACAAACCAGAAAACCTACTATGGCCCTCGCGGGACATTCGAGTACACGCGCAATAACGTTCGTGGGAAGGGCGAGTCTCTGTCGCTCACGGCCTTCGCCGGGCGGCTGGACCAGCGCGGAGCCGCCTACTACATCAATCCCAACCTGTTCTGGTCGAAATGGACTTCCACATTGTCCCTCACCGTCTCACACGATGGCGAGAACCCGGTTTTTTCTTCGCAGGAAGAGATCGCAAGCTATCAACTGCAGCGGGATGTGAATAAGGCCAACACAAACATATTGTTTCTGCGTTACAGCTTTAACAAAACGGACCTTACTCGAATCGAAATTCCTGAACTGGTCCCGCCGAAGGACCGGCACATTATTTTATCGACCGTTTCCAGCACCTTTACGCGGGACACGCGCGACAACATTCTGGATGCACATCGTGGTGTGCTCCAGACCGCGGAGCTTGATTTCAACAGCACCAAACTGGGATCGAGCGTAGACTTCGCCAAGCTCACCGCGCAGGCGGCGGCGTACAAGCGGATTCCTCACAACATTATCTGGGCGAACAGCATTCGCATCGGATTGGCGGAGCCGTTTGCCAATAGCTTCGTGCCTTTGAGCGAGGAATTCTTTACCGGTGGCGGCAGCACTCTGCGCGGATTTCCGCTGGACAGCGCCGGCCCGCAGAGACAGGTTCAAGTCTGCAGTTCCGGCAGTTCGACCAACTGCACATTTATCCAGGTGCCGACCGGCGGTAACGAGCTATTGATTCTCAATACCGAATTGAGAATCCCTTTTCCGCCGCCCATCAAAAAGGGACTTGGAATGGCAATTTTTTACGACGGAGGAAATGTATTTCCGGTGGTTGGATTTCATGATTTCACCTCCCTGTACAGCAACAACGTGGGAGCCGGGCTGCGCTATGCAACCCCGGTAGGCCCGATACGGATCGATCTCGGACGCAATCTCAATCCAATTTCGGGCATCCCAGCTACGCAGTATTTCATCAGTATCGGCCAGGCGTTTTGAGCGAGATCACCTATGCGGATTTTTCCTAGATCCAGGAGTGACGAACGGTCACCGGAGCCCTCAGCCGGGCGCCCTCGCCGCTCATGGGGCCGGATTGCCGGCTGGACAGCGGCGGGCGTCGCGGGTTTGTTGCTCCTGCTCGTTGTGGTGCTTGTTTTGGTCCTGCGGAGCGGAATGTTCCATAACTTTGCGCTCCGCAAACTGCAGCAGGTAGCCAGCGCCAAGCTGAATACGCGGGTACAGTTGCAGAATTTCAGCATCCATCTGTCAGGCTTGAGCGCGGACCTGTATGGCCTTACGATTCACGGCGCGCCTCCGGACGCGAACGTTCCTCTGCTTCAGGTGCAGCACATTGGCGTTGGCGTGCGGATCGTTTCCGTTCTGCACAAGGAGTGGTATCTCAATCGGCTTCGCATCGACCATCCTGTTGTGCAGGTCCTTATGGACGATCATGGCGGGTCGAACCTTCCGAAGATCAAAAGCAGCGGCGGCGGAAGTTCTGTGAACATTTTCCAGATGGGCGTTCGGCACGTCATCCTCGACGGTGGCGTGGTCTACTTCAATAGCCGGAAAAGCCCTCTGGAAGCGGATTTGCACGATCTTACACTGCACTCTCAATACGCCAAGCCGCAGCAGCAGTATTCAATCAAGCTCAGCTATAAGGATGGCCATCTCCAGGTTGGAGCGTTTCAGCCGATTCCGCATGAACTGGAAGCTGCATTCACGGCCGCTCCGGATGAATTCCATTTGACTCACGCGAAGCTTACAAGCGGACCGTCCAGCATCGTGCTTGCAGGCAATCTAAAGAATTATCAGAATCCCGTCGTATCGGGATCCTACAGCGCGGAGATCAGCGGAGAAGAAATTCGCCACGTTCTCAACAATCCGTCGATACCGGCTGGGATCGTTGATACGAGCGGATCCATTACCTACCGCAAAAATGGTACTGCGCCCTTGCTGGATGTGGTGGCCGTCCAGGGAGAACTGCATAGCAATCGGCTGGTGGTCAGTACGCCGAAGCTACGGACGGAAATAGGCGATCTGGCGGCGCATTATTCCGTGGCCAATGGAGATGCGGCGGTCGAAAATTTTTATGCTCGCGTTCTGGGCGGCGAGTTGATCGCCTCGGCGAACATGCTCCATCTGACAGGAAAAACGCAATCGAAGCTCACCGCATCGATTCACGGCTTGTCTCTTGCAGACGCCCAAAGCCTGGCTCCCAAGTCTGCCGCTACTCGCAACTTAGCTTTGCGCGGGGTGATGAATGCGAACGCTGCGGCGTCGTGGGGCAAGACCATGGCCGATCTGGTCGTTCATGCGGATACGGACGTGAATGCGGAGATTGCCAACAGGCGTACCAAGGACGTATTGCCCCTGCAGAGTGCGATTCATGCAACCTATCGTGCCGCGGGTAGCCAGGTCGCACTCGCGCACAGCTACCTGAAAATGCCGCACACAAAACTGAGCCTGAATGGAACGGTGGCTCAACGGTCCAGCCTGGCCGTAGAATTTCGCTCCAACGATCTGGCGGAACTGGAGACGATGGCTGGCATCTTTCGTCCTGCCCCATCCACTGCTCCGGCAAAGCCGATGGGACTGGCAGGTGTCGCGTCGTTCCAAGGCACCGTGCGCGGTTCCGCAAGGAATCCGCAGGTCGCAGGCAAGCTGGTGGCTTCCAACGTTCAGTTCCACGGCACGACGTTTCCGGTTGTCCAATCCGATGTCGATCTCAATCCGTCGCGAGCGAGCTTGCAGCACGCGGAAGTCGAACTGGCGTCTACAATCCCGCAGACCGTCCCTTCCACACAGCCGCCGGTCTCCACGACCCGCCCTAAGATGAGCCCGGCAGGTCGCATTCAGTTCAGTGGAAGCGTGGGACTGGTGCGGTGGGCGTTCGACAAGACGAAACCGATACATCTGCAATTTCATGCGTCCAAAATCAACGTAGCGGCCTTGGCCGCTCTGGCGGGCTCCACTCCGGCAGTGACCGGGACTTTGGCCGCGAACCTGGACCTGCATGGCACCGGAAAGAACCCTATCGGCCGCGGCAATATAGCCATCACAAACGCCGAGGCATATGACGAGTCGATCCGGTCGGCCACCGTTGCCTTCAACGGAACACTCGATGATCTCCACGGCGATTTGCTCGCGAGCTTGCCTGCCGGAAAAATCCACAGCGCGGTGACGTATCGCCCGGTGGAGAAAACTTACGACCTGAAACTGAGAGCGGACAATTTCGACCTGAGCAAAGTGCATGCCCTGCAAGCTCGCAATATCGCCGCGAAGGGACAACTCAATCTGGATGCCGCAGGAAAGGGAACACTGCAGAACCCCGGTTTGACTGCCACTCTGACGATTCCTCAGCTGGATGTCCAGAACCAGAAAATCGCAGACGTACGTCTCGATATGAATGTCGCAAACCACAACCTGGCCGCGTCATTGAATTCGCGTGCGATCGACACATCGATTCAGGCCAGGGTCAAGGTGAATCTGTCGGGCGACTACATGACGCAGGCAACTCTTGACACGCAGCCCATTGCGCTGGGCCCTGTCCTTGCGCTGTACGCGCCGTCCGCCGGCTCCGGCATCAGCGGGCAAACGGAATTGCACGCGACGGTAAGTGGATCTTTAAAGAAGAAGAACCTGCTGAACGCACACCTGACAGTGCCTGTGCTTCAGGTGGCCTATGGCAAAACGATCCAGCTCGCCGCAAAATCTCCCATCCATGTGGATTACTCCAACGGAGTGGTTGATCTGCAGCGCACCACCATTCAGGGAACCGACACGAATCTGCAACTGCAGGGCTCCGTACCTGTTTACGGCAGTGCGCCCGTTTCCGTACTGCTCCAGGGAACTGTGAACCTTCAACTGGCGCAGTTGTTCAGTTCGGATGTGCGCAGCGCGGGTCAACTGGTTTTCGATATCAACTCCTACGGAGCCAGAAAAGATCCCAACCTGGAGGGCAAGGTCTCCATTGTGAATGCCAGCTTTTCCAATGGAAGTTTGCCTGTCGGCCTGCAGCACGGCAATGGAGAGTTGTTCCTGACCAAGGACCGGCTGAACATCAAGTCCTTCCAGGGAGATGTGGGCGGAGGAAAGGTCACGGCACAGGGCGGCGTCAGCTATCGCCCGGCCATTCAGTTCGACCTGGGCGCAGCCATCCAAAACGTCCGGCTACTCTATCCGCAGGGCCTCCGGGAAGAACTGAGTGCGGATTTAAGGCTTTCTGGGAATAAGCAGAATGCTTTGCTGGGAGGTACGGTGCGCGTGTCGAATGTGTCCTTCACTCCGGCGTTCGACCTAACCTCTTTTATTGGAAATATCTCCAGCGGAGTGGCTCCGCCGCCGACTCCGGGATTTAGTCAGAATCTTCATCTCAACCTTGCCGTCAGTTCCGTCAGCGGAGTGGATCTGGTCAGCAGAACGTTGAGTCTGAATGGAAACGCAAATCTGCAGGTGCGTGGCACGGCAGCTCAACCGGTGATTCTGGGACGCATCAATCTGAACGATGGGGACGTGATTTTCAACAACAATCGTTTTGTTCTGAATGGCGGCACAATTGCATTCGTCAACCCTGTGCAGACGGAACCTGTAGTCAATCTGACCCTCAACACCACAATTCAGGAGTTCAACATCCATCTCCGCTTCAACGGCCCCGTAGACCAGGTACGCACCAGCTATTCTTCGGACCCCTCGCTGCCATCCGCAGACATTATCAATCTGCTTGCCTTCGGACAGACGACGGAGGCGAACGCAGCGAACCCGGCCACGCCCGGCAGTCAGGCCGCGGAGGGCCTGCTAGCCTCGCAGGTAAGCAGTCAGATCACCAGCCGCGTGTCGAAGATCGCAGGTATATCCCAGCTATCCATTAACCCCGTGCTTTCAGGCGGAAGCACGCAGGGACCCGCCGGCGCTATCGTGACAGTGCAGCAGCGTGTCACGGGAAATTTCTTCGTGACATTCTCTACGAATGTGGCTACAACTCAGGACCAGGTGATCATGGGCCAGTACCAGGTTTCTCCAAAGGTTGCTGTAACCGGGACGCGCGACCAGAATGGCGGATTCGCGTTCGATACGATCTTTAAGAAAAGCTGGTAGCTGGCCGGCTGGTCATCCCGGACCAGAAGGGTCATTTACCTCCCGGCCCATCCTGTTGCTGCACCATCGTTCCCTCACCTGGAAATGGCCATTGCGTATTGAGGAGCAACTGCTTTTCACGAGTCGCTTTCGGAACCCGATCGACCGTCAGGTTTTCAAAGAAGTGCACGCCGCTTTTTCCGGCAGTCGCCAGGTCCACATCGCCGTCGCCATCGAGATCTTCCGCGATGAACTGGGTGCCAACTCCCGCGGTTCCGTTGACGGAGATCGCATAACGCGTGAAAGTGCCCTTGGTGCGGTCGATCTTGTAGTAGTAGACGACAAGCGGATCATAGGATCCAGGATCGTGTCCGGAATGCCCGCGGTAGCGTTTCCCGGTCAGCAGTTCAGGTACGCCATCTCCGTCGATGTCGGCCAGCTTGAGCGCATGGATCTGGGAGTAGGACTCATCGATCACATGCCTGACCCACTTGCGGTTGGCGCCGCTTCCTTGCTGCTCCAGCCAGTAGAGGCCGTAGCTGTGTCCCTCGCCGTAGATGATGTCGAGCTTGCCGTCGTTATTCACGTCGTAACCAAGGATCGGAAAACCGGTATCGCCTAACTTCCAGTCCGGATGCCACTCCCACTTGTCCTGGTCGGCGTCGATGTTCTTAAACCATCCGTAGGGCGTCAGAATGTCCGGCTTACCGTCGCCGTCCACATCTGCAACCCCTACGCCGTGGCCGTCCTGCGTCTTATCGCCTACATGGTGCACCTTGGGAGTGGGGCCGGAAAAGTCGATCCACAGCAGACCGGAGTGGTTATAGTGCGCCACAATCAGGTCCGGCTTGCCGTCGCCATTGATGTCGGCCATGGCGCCGCCTTCCGTGTCGTAGCTGTCGGCAATCTTGCGTCCCTGCCACATCACGCCGGGGCGCTTAGGATTTTCATACCACCAGACGCCGTTGAGCATCCATCCGGTCGTAACCACGTCCGGCGCGCCATCGTGGTTTACGTCCACAGTCCACTCCCCGCTGTCGGAGACAAACTCTCCCAGCATGCCTACCTTGCGATATTGGTGGCGCACCCATTCGCCGCCATTGGGTCCCGGATTCTCATACCAATACGCACCGCTGAGGAGGTCTGGACGGCCGTCGCCATTCATATCCAGAGTCGTAATTCCTTCCGCGTGGTCCGTTCCCAGGCGATGCGCCAGAAACGTGGTCTGCGGCACGCCATAGGGGCCATTTCCGGGATGAGTAAGACGCGTGTTTTGGGCTGGCATGGAAGCGGCGCAGCATGCAAAGCCGAGGGTCAGCATCAGATTCCGCATTTTGTTTTCCAAAGGCATTCTGTTCTCCGTGGACGGGCGCAACCTCTCTGCCGGCGCGCTCGATTCATCATAGCGCCGGTTTGGCCGCGGCGTTTCCGGTTCTTGCTCTGCGGAACTCTTTGAGTTAAGGTTGAGGCTTCGTTTCAAGAAGCCACTGCAGGGGAGCATTCTCCGGATGAAGAGGTCACGATAACCATGCTGGATCGAAGAACTTTTCTTAAAACGGCGGGACTGGCGACAGCCGAGACCCTTATTGCACCGAACCTCCACGTGCTGGCACAGACGCAAGCTGAGCCAGCGTCGCCCGTCGCGGCCAACGATCACATCCAGATCGCGCTCATCGGAGCTGGCGGGCAGGGGCAGGGCGATACCAAGGTTGCCTTGCAGGTTCCCGGAGTCAAGCTGGTCGCCGTGGCGGACTGCTACCAGGGAAGACTCGATCACAGCAAGGAGCTGTGGGGCGCGGATGTCTTTACGACCCGCGATTATCGCGAAATTCTGGCGCGCGAAGACATCGATGCGGTAATTGTCGCCACTCCCGATCATTGGCACAAGCAGGCCTCCATCGATTCCATGCGCGCGGGCAAGGACGTGTACTGCGAAAAGCCGATGATTCATCTGTACTCCGACGGACCGGAGATGATTGAAGCTCAGCGGTCCACGGGCAAGATCCTGCAAATCGGAAGCCAGCGCGTCAGCTCGGTGATCTACGCCAAGGCAAAGGAACTGCTTGCCTCGGGAGCCATTGGAAAGCTGAACATGGTGACGGCGTGGTGGGACCGCAATTCGGCAATCGGTGCGTGGGACTATACGATTCCGCTGGACGCGTCCCCGGAGACCTGCGACTGGCCGCGATTTCTTGGGACGGCCCCGAAGATTCCCTTCAGCGCGGAACAGTTTTTCCAGTGGCGCAAATGGAAGGCGTATGGCAGCGGTGTTGCGGGGGATTTGTTTGTGCACTTGTTTAGCGGAACCCATTTTGTGACCGGCGCCCACGGCCCCACGCGCGCCATGGCGACCGGAGGTCTGCGTTATTGGAAGGACGGCCGGAATGTTCCGGATGTGATGCTGGCCCTCTTTGATTATCCGGAGGGCTTCAATCTGAGCCTGCGAGTCAATTTTGTCGACGGAGGCGCGGAAAGCGAAGGGCTGATTTTTACCGGGTCCGAGGGCACCATGGAAATTGGCGGCAACGCTGTCAGCGTAAGCCGCGTTCCGCGGGAGAAGGCCCCGGGTTATACCATCACCACGTTCACAAAAGCCATGCAGCAGCGCATTTTGGAGGAGTACCGGCAGAAATATCCCACGCCGCATCCACTGGGGCCGCCGCTCGCGGGATTCGAGAAATATGTGGCGGAGCATGGCTACAGCGACAGCTACAGTCACTTCTACAACTTTTTCGCTTCCGTGCGAAGCCGGAAGCCCGTTGTGGAAGACGCTGTGTTCGGTTTTCGCGCCGCCGGAGCCGCGCTGCTCAGTAATCGAAGCTACGACCGCGACGCCATTGTGCACTGGAATCCGCAGCAGATGAAGATCGTGTAAAGTCTCGCCAATTTGCATGGAAGGGACGGCGCGTGTCACCCGGATCGGGCCGTCCGCATTCGCAAATCAGAGACTCCCTACCGGAGCATTCTTCAGAGACAGATACAGATCGTAGGCTTTTTGCGGCTTTTCCGCTTCATGCACGACGGAGCGGACGGCCTGGATCATTGCTTCCGGCGCGTCACTCTGGAAGATATTGCGGCCCATGTCCACCCCCGCAGCTCCTTCCTGAATCGCAGCATGCGCCATTTTCAAAGCGTCAAGCTCCGCGAGTTTCTTGCCTCCGGCGATCACCAGTGGAACAGGGCAGGCTGCGGCTACGTGCTCAAAATCGCGTTCGCAATAGTAGGTTTTTACAAAATGCGCGCCCATTTCGGCGCAGATTCGGGTCGCCAGGCCAAGGTACTTCGAGTCCCGCACCAGTTCCTTGCCAACCCCGGTCACCCCCATCGTAGGGATTCCATAGCGAATTCCGCTATCGACCACTTTCGCGAGATTGCCGATGGACTGGTGTTCGTGCACTCCGCCGATATACACCTGAACGGCCAGCGCTGAGGCGTTCAGGCGAACGGCATCTTCGATATCGACCGCGATCAATTCGTTAGAAAGCTCCTTCAAAATACTTTGGCCGCCGGTGGAACGTAGAACGACGGGCCGGGACATCTCCGGCGGGATGGATGTGCGCAATGCTCCGCGGGTGATCATCAGGGCATCCGCATAGGCGACCAATGGGACAACGGTGACGTCGATGCGCTCCAGGCCCGTGGTCGGGCCCTGGAAATATCCGTGGTCGACCGCCAGCATCACCGTCCTGTGATCGCGCGGGTTGAAGATTCGCGCCAGCCGGTTTTTCATTCCCCAGTCCAGTGAATTGCTCCCCTTCAGTTCGAACGCGGGATTGCGGTGCGGCTTGTCAAGGTGGTAGTTTTTGCCGCTTTGGATGTTGTCTAAATCTGCCATAATAAATTTCCTTTCAGGTGCGGCGTCTGCGAACCCACAGAATAACCCAGACGTTTTGCTTTCTGGCGGAGGATCCGCAATCCGGCTTCATTTTCGCGGCAGGACGACACGGAATACGGAACCTACATCCGGTTTGCTCTCGACAACGATGGAGCCGCCGTGTTTTTCCGCAATCCATCGTCCGATTGAAAGTCCAAGCCCTGCGCCTCCCGTGGTCCGTGCGCGGGCATTGTCCGTGCGATAAAAGCGATCGAAAATCCGCGTCAGTTCCTCTTCTCCAATGCCGATCCCTGTGTCCCGTATCTCGACAACAGCGTGAGCCGGATCGACGCGTAGCTTCACTGAAACTTCTCCGCCTTCCGGCGTGTATTTTCCCGCGTTGTCCAGCAGCACGAGCAGCATTCGACGTAACGCCGCGGCGTCTCCATCGACATGGACGCGTTCGGGCGGCAGATCCACAGACCACAGCAGGTGTTTCTCGTTTGCGACGGCCCGCATGTCGGCGGCGGCGGCGCGAACGATTTCCTCGAGAGCTACATCCGCAAACTGGAGAGTCTCCGCTCCGGAGTCGGCACGGGCCAGCAGCAGAAGCTCCTCCAGAAGGCCGGACGTGCGCTCCAGTTCCTGCAGGTTTTCTTTTAGAGCAGCTTCGTATTCCTCTGGCGTCCGGGTGCGGCGCAGCAGGACTTCGGCTCGCGTGCGCAACAGCGCCACGGGCGTGCGCAGCTCGTGCGAGGCATCGGCGGTGAAGCGTGTAATGCGCTCAAACCCTGCCTGCAGGCGGGCAAGCATCCGGTTCAGGGTAAGCGCAAGCCGCTGCAGTTCATCGCGCGCCTCCGGTACCTGCAGACGGGCAGAAAGGTCGTTGGGATGGATGGCTTCCGCCGCCGCGATCATGGAAAGGACGGGAGAGAGCGCGCGACCGGCGGTCCAGTAGCCGCCAAGCGCCGCAAGTACGAGCAACAGAGGAATAGAAATTTCTAAAACGGTTTTTACCTGCTCGATGGCTTCTTCAAAATCGTGCACCGGTATAGCGACTAGAACGGTATAGGCGAAATGCGGAGTGGCAACATTCTGTACCAGCACGCGCAGTGGACGGTGGCGGCCGAAACGGGTCATCGGTTTTTCCGCAATCTGCGGCAGGCGGTCGAAAACGTGGAACCCCATCGTGGCCGGAGAGCGGTAAACAATGCGGCCATTTCCATCCCAGATTTCGACCAACGTCAGATCGGGAGCGAGTTCGGCGTCTTCATCCAGGTCATGCTGCAGAGCCGATGCGGGGCCGTTTGCATCTTCCCGCAGGATGTTGTGAACCGCCGTCATGTGTTCTCGCAATTCCCCGTCCAGCGTGCGGTGGACAGCATGCTGCAGCGTGGCCAAAACAAGGGATGCGAATGCAAGCAGTCCTGCGGCAAGAATGGAGAAATACCACAAGGTAAGCCGCAGCCGAATGGAAACAGGTTTCATCGTCCGCTCCGCGCCTGCCGGCTTCGGTCCTCCAGAAGATAACCAACGCCGCGCGCGGTGTGGATCAAGTGGGGCTGGAAATCCCTGTCGATTTTGTTGCGAAGCAGAGAGATGAAGGCATCGAGCGTGTTTTCTTCCACCGGATCGTCAAAGCCCCAGACCGCCTCCAGAATGGCTGCGCGTGTCACCACGCGGCCGACGCGCCGCAGCATGTATTCCAGCAGGCGATACTCGGTTGCCGTCAAAGCGATGCTGCGTCCAGCGCGGGTGACACGCTGGGTCGCTGGATCGAGCTCCAGGTCGGCGACGGTAAGCAACACCGGGGCGGGAAATGCCGCGCGCCGCGTGATTGCCCGCAAGCGTGCCAGCAGTACAGCGAACGCAAAAGGCTTGGTCAGATAGTCGTCGGCGCCTGCATCGAGTCCGCGCGTGATATCGGGAATTGCATCCCGGGCGGTCAGCATGAGAATTGGAACTTCGCACTGGGCGGCTCGCAGCCGTCGCGCCACTTCAAATCCGTCGACGCGGGGCAGCATTACATCCAGCACGATTGCGTCGAATTCGTAAAGCTGTGCAATTTCCAAAGCAGCGATGCCATCGTGCGCGATACAGACGGTGTGGTTCTCCTCTGTCAGCCCTTGTTGCAGCAGGCTGGCCATGGCGACCTCGTCCTCGGCAATAAGAATGCGCATGGAAGACGGCAAGAGAACCGTTGCTGGTCGTATCCTAGCAGCCGAGTCGCAAAGGTTTCTCAGTCCTCGGGTGCCAATGCTACACTCATGAGTTTTTATGAGCTTTCAATCGGATGGTGAGGTGAAAAATGTCGATGACAACCGGGCGGGCGCAAGTCGCGGGGGGACTGAAGAGTTTGAGTGAAGATGAAACCCTGTTCCGTGACAGTGTTCGCCAGTTTGCCCGAGAAACCATTGGCCCCCTGGTGCGGGAGATGGATGAACACCAAAAGATGGACGCAGGGCTGATTCGGCAGCTCTTTGAGTTAGGCCTGATGAGCATCGAAATTCCGGAGGCCTACGGTGGTCAGAACGGAACGTTCTTTGAATCGATCCTGGCGGTGGAAGAAATTTCGGCTGTCGATCCGGCCATCGGAGTTCTGGTGGATGTGCAGAACACACTCGTTGTCAACGCGTTGCTGCGGTGGGGGACCGAGCAGCAAAAACGGCAGTACCTGTCGCGCCTGGCGAAGGATTGGGTTGGCGCCTACGCGCTGAGCGAAGCGGGTTCAGGCTCGGATGCCTTCGCGCTGCAGGCGCGAGCGGAAAAGAAAGGCAGCCATTACGTTTTGAACGGGCAGAAACTGTGGATCACGAACGGCAAAGAGGCGGAGCTGTTCATTGTGTTCGCGACCGCAGATCCTTCTGCCGGGTACAAGGGGATTCATGCCTTTCTGGTGGAGAAGAGCTTTCCCGGTTTCACTCTCGGCAAGAAAGAAGACAAGCTCGGCATACGGGCATCAAGCACATGCGAAGTGATTCTGGAGGATTGTCAGGTACCGGTAGAGAATCTTCTGGGGGAAGCGGGCAAGGGCTACAAAGTCGCCATCGAAACCCTGAATGAGGGACGCATCGGAATTGGTGCGCAAATGCTGGGGCTTGCGCAGGGTGCATGGAATCATGCCGCGCGTTATGCGAAGGAACGCAGGCAGTTCGGTAAGCCCATTGCAACGTTTCAGTCCGTACAGTTCCAGATTGCGGAAATGGCGGTGGATATCGAAGCGGCGCGATTGATGGTCTACAACGCCGCACGGCTGAAAGATGCAAAGCTCGATTTTGTAAAAGAAGCAGCCATGGCGAAATACTTCACGTCGCAGGTGGCCGAGCGAGTCGCCAGTCTTGCGGTGGAGGTGTTCGGCGGCTATGGGTTCGTTAAGGATTACCCCGTCGAGAAGTTCTTCCGCGATTCTAAAATCGGCAAAATCTATGAGGGCACTTCCAATATGCAACTGGCGACGATTGCCAAAATGGTTTTGTAGCGGAAGAGCGGATGCGAGGCGTCGTCAGCCTCTTATCCAGAGAAACAGCAGGCAGGCGGAAGCTGAAAAAATGATTGCTGTCGTCGTCCAGCCTAGAATGTTGATCGCGCGTCCGTTCGTCTTGTTTCCCATAATCGACCGGCGATTCGTAATGACCATGATGAGCAACATGAGCGGAGGGGTGGAGAAACCCTGAATGATGCCCGCCAGGACGAGGGCGTGCATGGGATTGATGCCGATGAAGTTGACGGCCATGGCAGCGAGCGTAAACACGGTGATCGCCGCATAGAATTTCTTCGCCTTGGCAGGCTTGTAGTTCAGGCCGTTGGTCCATCCAGTGCTCTGGCAAAGGTCGTAGGCCGCGCCCGTGGTCATCACCGGAACGGCAAGAAACCCAACCGCAATGATGCCGAACATGAAGAGGAACCCGGCGGCGTGTCCGGCCAGCGGGCGAAGCGACTGCGCTGCCTGTGTGGCCGAATCGATATTGTGGATCCCAGCCACAAACAGCGTTGCTGCTGTGGCGAGGATGATGAAGTACATGACGAGGTTGGAAAAAAGCATGCCGAAGAGAACGTCCCAGAAGCTTGACTTCAGTTCATCTTCCGTCGTGCCGCGGCGCGATCGTAGAGTTTTGCGGCCAGCGGCTATTTTTTCCTCCACCTCTTCGTTCGATTGCCAGGTATACAGATACGCGGAGAGCGTCGTACCGATGATTGCGACCAGAATGGACAGCGTATTGCGATCGAAATGGAGAGTGGGAACCAGTGTTCCGTAGGCCACATCGGCGAACCTGGGATGCGCCAGAAGCGCTGAGGCTGCGTAGGACAGCAGAGAAAGCGCGAGCACCCGAAAAATGTTCCGGATCAGCGTGTACGATCCCCACACTTGCAGAACCAATAAAATTCCGGTGATGCCAACCAGAATGACCCATTGTTTTACGTGAAGCAGAATGCCAGCGGCTGCGGCCATTCCACCCAGGTCCGCTCCCGCTTCAATGATGTTGCCGAAGATAACTCCGGTAAGAATGGTGTAGAGCAGCCACTTGGGAAAATGGCTGCGCAGCACGCAGAACAGACCTTGCCCGGTAACCTGGCCCAGCTTGCCCGAGAGGTAAACGACCGCAACCATCATCGGGAAGGTCACGGGTGCAGTCCAAAGCGCCTTGTAGCCTAGCTGCGCTCCCGCCTGCGCATACGTACCGATGGCGGAACAATCGTCATCCGCCGCGCCCGTAATCAGGCCAAGCCCCAGGGACCGGAGAATTGTGTGTTTTCGCGGGGCGATTACTGTTGTGCTGGCCATGCTATGTGCTGCCGCTCTGCACGATTGGACGGAGATTCAGGAACCTGGGTTGGACGAGAAGGAAATCATCAATTCGGCACAGAGGATCTCTCGCTACTCGCGCAAACGCGAGTTGACAGAATCGGAAGGAAACGGCTCCGGCTTGCGGCTGCCATCTTTCTGCTTCAGCAGAATCTGTACTTTGCCCTCTGCGGCTTCCAGGTCGGCTTTGCAGGCGTTCGACAGCCTGATTCCTTCTTCGAACAGTTGCACGGATTCTTCCAGTGGCAGGTCGCCGCGTTCCAGTTTTGCAATAATGGATTCGAGCTGCTTCAGGGATTCTTCAAAGCTTGCCATGAGATGCTCCTGCTTTCGCTTCCGGCGCGGTAGACCTGTCCGCTTCGAGTCTGCCGGGCGTAGCGGCCTTCCCATTCGGCGGCGCAGGCAGCACGCTTTCCATGACAGCAAGCGCCGCGCTGTAGCGGCCTGCGGGAGCACTCACCTGCACGCCCTGCACCATGCCGCGTGCCTCCATCAGCATCTCCTGCGCAATGCGAACGCCTTCCGCTCGCGCCAGTTCTGGAGTGTCCGCCCGCTGCATGCGCAGCAAAATATCATCCGGAACGAAGACGCGCAGATCGTTGCGCATAAACTCCGCATTGCGCAGGCTGATCAATGGCCAGATGCCCGCCAGAACCGGAATGTGAAACTGTTCGATGCGTCTGAGGAATGCCTCCAGCAGGCGCAGATCGAAGACGGGTTGCGTAATGGCAAACTCCGCGCCGGCCTCCACCTTGTAGGCGAAGCGGCGTACCTCATTGTCCATGTCCGGCACGCCGGGATTGGCCGCGACGCCCACGGCAAAGCCGGTCGAAGCTCCAATCGTGTTGCCGCCAATGTCCAGACCATGATTCAGGTTGCGGACGATGTTCACCAGCCCGATCGCGTCCACATCAAAGACTGCGGTTGCGTCCGGATAATTGCCCAGCTTGGGCGGGTCGCCGGTCAGGCACAGAATGTTGCGCAGCCCGAGCGATGCCGCGCCCAGCAGGTCGGACTGGATACTGAGCACATTGCGGTCGCGGCAGGTGTAATGCAGGATACTGTCCACGCCGACCTGCTGCTGAATCTGCAGACAAAGGCTCAATGCGCTCATTCTCGCGGAGGCACGCGGCGAATCGGGCACATTGATGGCTTCCACCCCATGCCGGGCCAGCATGGCGGCTGCGTCCAATTCGCGCTGGCAACTGATGCCGCGCGGAGGAACGATTTCAACCAGCGCAATAAATTTTCCGGCTTTCAAATCTGCGCCGAGTCTGGAGCGCTGTTCCAGCGGCGGCGGAACGATGGAGTTCTGCGCAGGCGCGGTGGACGCGGCCACCGGGCTGGTCTTACGCGCCTCCAGGGCCCGCAGGGCTGAGCGCATCGCTCGAATGTGGCTGGGAGTGGTGCCGCAGCAGCCCCCGATGAACTGGACCCCGGCTGCGGCGAATTTCTTGACAAAACTCGCCATATACTCCGGCGAGCAAAGGTAAATGTTGCGGCCATCCACGGCCCGCGGCATTCCCGCATTCGGCATGGCGGCCAGCGGCAGGGAAGTGGCCGCTCGCATCCGCTCGATGGCGCTGAGTACGGTTGCGGGGCCGGCGCTGCAGTTGCAGCCGATCGCGTCCGCTCCCCACTCGGTCAGTTTTCTGGCGGCCGTTTCCGGAGAAGAGCCGTCAAGTGCGTTTCCTTCTTCGTCGATGGTCATCATGACGACCAGCGGCAGATGGGGAGCGGTTTGGCGCGCCGCCAGAATCGCCTGATGCACTTCGCTCAGGGAAGTCATGGTCTCCAGCATCAGCAGATCGACGCCGCCCTCAGCCAATGCGGAAATCTGCTCGGCAAAGGCGGCCCGGGCTTCTTCATAAGCGATTTTGCCGAGCGGCTCGATAAGCACGCCGAGCGGTCCGACTGAACCGGCCACGTAAGCCTGGCTGGCCTGCTTCTCCTTCATGCGATCGACGGCCTGCCGGGCCAGTTGGGCTCCGGCTACGTTCATCGCGTGGACCTGGTCCTGCAGACCGTGGCGCTCCAGCCGGTAGCGGTTTCCGCCAAAGGTGTTGGTCTCGATGATCTCCGCGCCAGCCTGCAGGTAATCCTCATGCACGGCGCGGATCAGGTCCGGCTGCGAAAGATTGAGCTCGTCATAACAGCGATGGATGAAGACTCCTCGCTCATACAGCATGGTCCCCATGGCGCCGTCGCAAAGAACGCTGCGGGTAGAAAACAATTCATTCAGTATTTCTGGCATGATCGTGTGTCCGTGCGCTCATCCTATTCGGTACTGCGCCCGAGCGCCAGTTGATGCCGCTTGGTATACACTAACCTTTCACCCCAGATCGTTTGAGAGTGCCCTGGAACTGGAGCATTGAGCTTAATGAGTCGTAGTCGTTTTCTTCAAGTGGCCCTGGTAGTCATGGCCGCTGCCGGTAGCCTTTCGCTAATGGGATGCTTAGGTACAAATTCCTTGTTCGCGGGCCGTCCATTTCCTCCAAGCACCGTTCTGCAGCGCGTACTGGTCGCCATTCAGAATCCCACGCCCACCTCGACCGGTGAATTGCAGATCGTGGACGCTCGTTACGATATCCGGAACAGTGAAAATGGAAAGGTTCCGGCATTCTTCATCAGCGGGTATAAGGGCAGTTTACCAAGCTACATCGCGAATTATCCTGAGCAGCAGATGGGCTATGTCTATGGATACGGCGACGGCACTTTTGTGCCGGTAAATTACTCGAAAGAAGCCGTGTCCGGGCAGAACATTACCGGACTTCCCGGGCTTTCCAACAGCATTTTTATCACTGAGGATGGCGACTACGCGTTTGCCGCGAATCAGAACACGCAATTCCTCACCGTGGTGGACCGCGTGGCCGGACAGGTGGTGCAACTTAACCTGCCGAATGTGTACAAAGTCGCGGTCAATCCCGCCGGAACCGTCGCACTTGCATTTGTGCAGGACAGCAATTATGCGTACCGCGTAATTCATCTGCAGCAGCCGAACGGGACCGTGGCCGTGCCGCCAACCTATCCGACGGCAGCGACCTGGCCGAAGGGCGTCAGTCCAGTGGATTGTCAGCCGATCAATCTTCCCGTGTATTGCGTTGTTCCTGTGCTGGACAAGCACGGCAATCCGATTGCATTCGATCGGCCCTTCAACACCATTTTCTCGTCCGACGGCACTACCGGCTGGCTGCTCAACTGCGGTCCGGAGTGCGGCGGCGCGCAATCGAGCGTGAGCTTTCTGAATGTCGGGCCGCTGGACATCTACAATTTTCCGGGCAGCACCTTTCCCGGACCGCCGCCGGCTGTGCCGCCGCCTACGGAGCGACAACGTGTCCCTGTGCCAGGGGGCGCGACGATGGCGCTCTATGGAAACAACACCCTCTACATTTCCGGCCAGCAGATTCAACCGGGTGGACTGCTGGAGGGATTCCTGTCCGTCATGAATCTGACCAGCAACAAGGTGATTGCCCAGTATCCGATCTCGGACGGCACCCACACGAAGATGCTGTTCGGCGATGACAACACGCTGTGGATCGGCTCTCAGGGCTGCCAAAGCGGTTACAGGATTGCCCACAATCTGGTGAGTGGATGCCTCACTTTCTTCAACCTGGCCAGCAACTCCGTGCTTGTGGAGCCGTGGTATGGCGATCTCACAGGCTTATGCGCCATTCTTGAATGGCACAAGATGTATACCGCTTATGGTGGTCAGTTGCACATCTATGCGACGACAAATATAGGCATCACGACCTATCAGAGCACGCCCTATTCGGCCGGCTCGGAGTTGACGAACGCTTACGTCACGGTCCACGGCACGGCGTATGACGTGGCCTACATGGATGCGCCTTCCAACGCTGGCGATTGAGGCCGGCGCCTCCGCGATTCCGGTCGAGCGGTTTTGCAGGATCGTGCGCTTGCGGCGTCTGAAGTTGTGCGTTCGCCGGAACAGATCACGTGTCCTGCGCCGGAGACTGCTGCAATGAATTCACAGGTCGATGTCCTCGCAATCGCCGCGCATCGAGATGATGTGGAGCAGACCTGCGGCGGCACCTTGCTGCACTCGGCGGCCATTGGCTTACGTACGGCGATTCTCGACCTGACACAGGGCGAGGCAGGCACCCGCGGCTCCGCAGCCGAGCGCGCGGAGGAAGCCGAAAAAGCCGCCGGACTTCTGAACGTGGGTTGGCGGCAGGCCCTTGATCTACCCGATGGCCGGGTTGAAAATACCTGGGAAAACCGTCTGAAGATTGTGCGCGTGCTGCGGGAGCTGCGTCCGCGAGTCGTCATCCTGCCGTACTGGCAGGCCCGGCATCCGGATCATGCAACTGCTTCCACGCTTGGGTATGAGGCGTGCTTCGTTGCTGGTCTCGCAAAGGTGGAGACCGGCGCGCCGCCCCATCGTCCATTCAAGATTGTCTATGCCAGCTTATATGCGGATTTGCGGCCAAGCTTTGTGGTGGACATTTCCAGCTACGTGGAGCGGCGCTTCGCGGCTCTGATGGCCTATCGCTCGCAGTACGAGAATCAGGCGCCGGGCGGCACGTTGTTCGTTCCTCAGGAAGAGATTCGCGAGAAGACGCTGGCGCTGGCCCGCCATTACGGCATACTCGGCGGTGTGCGGTACGCCGAACCCTTCGTGCAAAAGGAAGTGGGTTTAATCGAGGACCTGACGCTGATTCCGGTCCAATCCATTTGACCTGAGACCGAACGTCAGGACGCAGTTTCGCCTGGGCAACTTACTCCAGTTCGGAATTTTCGTGGGAGCCCGTTGGTGCGGGTGCATCGGGCCGCAGCCGAGCCGCCCACTTCACGGTTCCCGAGTTTTCCAGCGTAATCTTCATCGTGCCCTGCTGGCCTTCGGCGACATACGGGCCTTTCACCTTGTGGCTGGCTTCCGCGCTGTCCGCAAACTCCACCTTCATGGTTCCGGCATCTTGAATTTTGAACCGGTAATGGAACTCCGCTCCTGGCGCAAGACTGGGAATACCGAAGCTTGCGCTGGGGTAATCAACCTCAATGTTGTGCAGTTCGGCGTTGCCCGCGTTGACAACGGTGGCTTGCACGTAAGCGGAGCGGCAACCCAGCAGACCGGGAAAAGAGACACAAGCCGCCAGCGCAAAAATGCCGGCAAGGAACGGACGAGCGGATCTGCGCATATCTCCAGTGTAGATGGCCGAGGGATGTCATTCCAGGCGTGAGCGATACAGTGCTGCGGCTACTCGTCTGTCGCCCCGTGCGGATTTTCGCGTCGCTTTGTCGCTTCCACCTCCGCGCTCAGCTTGCGAAGCTGTTTCACGATTTCCGGAAGACGGCTATACGCGGTAACGCAGCGCAGCCACAGCCGATTTTCCAGTCCCGGTGAGCCGCTCATCATCTTCCCGGCTGGGACGTCATGAGAGACCGCGCTTTGAGCGGTCAACACCGCTCCATCGCCGATGGAACAGTGTCCCGCCACCGCGGACTGACCGGCAAGAATGACATTGCGGCCCAGGTGGGAGGAGCCCGCCAGTCCGACCTGCGCGCAAAGCAGCGTGTCTTCCCCAACTGTGCAGCCGTGCCCGACCTGCACCAGGTTGTCGATCTTGGTGCCGCGCCCGATGCGCGTCTCGCCTACGCTGGCGCGGTCAATGCATGCATTCGCCTGCACCTCCACAGCGTCTTCCAAAATCGCCGGACCGGACTGTGGGATTTTGTACCAACGGTTTTCCTCGTCCTTCGCGAATCCAAATCCATCGGCGCCGATCACAGCCCCGTTCTGCAGGGTCACATGATCGCCGAGCTGGCAGCCCTCCCGCACAACGGCATGAGCGTGGGCAAAGAAGTGCTTCCCGATCCGCACATTCGGATAAATCACTGTGTGCGGCAGCAGCACGGCGTGGTCCCCGAGAGTCACACCGGCTTCGACTACGACATAGGCTCCGACATGGCAATCCTTGCCGAGCGTGGCGGTCGCATGGATGACCGCTGTCGGATGGATGCCTGCCGGATAGCTGGGCGGCTGGTAAAAAATCTCGATGGCGCGTGCGAAGGCCAGATAGGGATTCGCCGTCCGCAGAGTAGCTGCAGAAATTGCGGGAAAGTCTTCCGTGACCAGCACGGCGGCGGCGCGTGTGCTATGAGCTAACGACGCGTACTTTGGATTCGCCACGAAAGTAATCTGCCCGGGACCGGCTTCTTCGATTCCGGCCACGCCAGTCACCTCGGTCGTTTCCGCACCTTGCTCCCCTGCAAGGCGCGCGTTCACCAGACGTGCCAGTTCCCCGAGTTGCATTGGGTGATTGTATCCAAAATGGCAGGCGGGATTTTCCTGATGCATGGGGCGCATGGAAATCTCCGCCGGACGGAGCCGAATGTGCTGCGGATGCTCATCGCGGCGCTTGAAATGCGAGATACTGATAACAGAGTTGTGCATTCCGCGCAGTCCGCAAGGAAGTATGGGGAGTTATGGCTGATCAACTGAAAGACCATCGTATGTTCGGCAATCTGGAAAGCAGCGCCCTGAACCAGCAGAAGGTTCGAGAAGTGAACTTTGGCTACGACCAGAATGAGGGCGTCATTCTGACGTCGCTCGATACCGCGCTGAACTGGATCCGCAAGAGTTCCATCTGGCCCATGACTTTCGGCCTGGCATGCTGCGCGATTGAAATGATGTCGATGGGAGCCTCGCGTTTCGATGTTGCTCGTTTTGGGGCGGAGGTTTTTCGTCCGTCGCCCCGTCAGTCGGATCTGATGGTGATCGCCGGAAGAGTATCGATCAAAATGGCGCCGGTGATCCGCCGCTTGTATGACCAGATGCCAGAACCGAAGTGGGTCATTTCGATGGGTGCATGCGCGACCTCTGGCGGGGTTTTCAACAACTATGCCCTCGTACAGGGAGTTAACCAGCTTATTCCGGTAGATGTGTATGTGCCGGGTTGTCCCCCCCGTCCGGAGCAGTTGATCTACGCGCTGACTCTTTTGCAGGAGAAAATATTGCGCGAGCGCGGAACTGCGAGGAAGGTCCTGAACCTTGCTTGACAGGGTTGCGTGCGATACCCTCTTGGCAAGTGACTGGCCGGCAGAGGCAGGCTGTGGAACTTTGGGCGACCATCGTTCCCGCCATGGTAACGCGCTTCACAATTCTTAGTGACTGGCAAAACGGTACCTCTTGGGATACCTTTGTACTAGAAATAGTGCACTGCGGGTAACCTATTGCACAATGGCTGTGTTCTAATCATGGGATACAGGCTGCGATACAGATGAGATGAGATTTGCGAGCAGTTGAAATATGACGTCGAACTATCCATCCTTCATGTTTCCAACTGCTGGGTAATCGCTAAGCACTCGAAGAGATTGAGACAGATTTATTTATAAAAGTTGCGGAGGATATAAGGATGCAATATTCGAAATTTCGGTCAAATGGCCGGTGGCTGGTGGCCGCATGCGTATTGGGGCTGGCAAGTTCAGCTCTGATCGCGCAGCAGACAACGACCGCTGCGGGAACCTCAAGTTCCACCACCTCGACCGCATCAAGCACGGCGGCCAAACCGGCTACGGGCGTGAATCCATCCAAGATGGATATCTTTGCCGGCTACTCGTACCTGGCGCCGCATGGCTTCATCCAGGGTGAGAGGTACACTTCCGTGAACCTTGGCGCCATTGGCAGTGGAGCGTATTACTTCAGCAAATACGTAGGTCTGGAAGGTGAAGTCGCTTCCCATCCTGACGGGCCGGGCGACGGTTTCACGACGTTCAGCGGTGGCCCCATCGTGCGCTTCCCGCTTACCGGAATGACTCCTTTTTTCCACGCCCTGGTGGGCGCGGTTCGCATGGGCGGCCCAAATTTCAACGGTCTTTATTCCAATGGAATCCCCGGCCACTTTGTAAATCCTTACAGCTGGGGAACAGTTCTGACAGCGGGCGGCGGCTTGGATTACGCTCTGCCGTTCCTGAATCATCACCTCGGCCTGCGCCTTTTCCAGGCAGACTACCAATACATGCACACTTCGTTCGGTCCGCCGACCACGCT
Organism: Acidobacteriaceae bacterium; assembly: GCA_027323885.1. Taxonomy (GTDB): domain Bacteria; phylum Acidobacteriota; class Terriglobia; order Terriglobales; family Acidobacteriaceae; genus JAKAAZ01. The sequence continues at coordinate 11,815 of DAHVZT010000141.1, read as the reverse complement.
GCCTGCAACGTATCCTGGCAACATCATTGGTGGCCGCGCCAACATCAATGCCGCGCAGCTTAGCACCGGCTTGATTTATCACATCGGCAGCATCATCCCGCCGCCGCCTGTCAGCTTCACGGCTTCAGCCAGCCCGACCCAGGTTTTTCCTGGCGAGCCTGTAACCGTGACTGGCAACGCGCAGAACCTGAATCCCAAGAAGACCCCGACCTATACCTGGACGTCTACCGGCGGCAAGGTGACCGGCACCTCCAACGTGGCCAACGTGGATACCACAGACCTGAACCCTGGAACCTACACCGTTACCGGCCACGTCACGGAAGGTCCCAAGCCTGGACAGTCCGCGGATGCGAATGCGTCGTTCACCGTCAAGCAGTTTGAGCCACCGACCATGTCCTCCTGCACCGCCAACCCGGCGACGGTCGCTCCTGGCGATACCGCTACAATCACCGCCCAGGGTGTGAGCCCGCAGAACCGGCCTCTCACGTACAGCTATAGCGCGTCCTCTGGACAGATCAGCGGATCCAATACGACCGCCACTCTGAACACAACTGGCGTTGCCCCGGGAGTCGTCACCGTCACTTGCAATGTGGCTGATGACAAGGGACAAACGGCTTCCTCCACAACCAGCGTAACCATCAACGCGCCGCCGCCGCCGCCGCCGCCGAAAACCGAGACACTTTGCTCGATCAATTTTGGCCGCGACAAGCGCCGCCCGGCCCGCGTGGACAACGAAGCGAAGGCCTGCCTGGATGATGTCGCACTCAACCTCCAACGCAGCGCCGACGCCAAAGCTGTCCTGGTTGGCAGCAGCGCCGCAAACGAACGTAACGCTGCCAAGATGGCTGCCGAGCGTGCGGTCAACACCAAGGCGTACCTGGTCAACGAAAAGGGAATCGATCCTTCCCGCATCGATGTCCGCACTGGCAACGCAGGAACAGCCACAGTGCAGAACTACCTGGTTCCGGCGGGTGCGAACTTCGATAACGATGTGCAGGGCACGACGCCGGTGGATACTTCCGCGGTGAAAGCCTCCAAGAACGCCTATGGGCGTCCCAAGGCGGCGACCACTACCCGGCATCATCGCCGCGCAAAGAAGAAAACCACAGCGCCCTCGCAGCAGTAGAACCGTTGCGGGTGAGCCGTAAACTCGGGGTCGGCCGGAAATCTCCGGTCGACCCTTTTCCTTGCCAGCCGTCCAATTAGCGTTTCTGCATGCGAACCACGTACCTTATGTCAGCGGAGCAATTCGCCGGCCTCCCCAACTCTCAACCCACTACACGACTGGTATTTGACGATGCGACGCATTTCTCTTGCAAGAATCCTGGCCATGCTGGGAATAGCAACTTTGACGATCACGGTTTTTGGTTCCGCTCAGACATGGCAGACGGTTGGGCCTTACGGCGGAGATGCCCGAAGCTTTGCCTATAGCCCGGTTTCCCCGGCCCATGTCCTTCTGGGTACGACCAACAGTTGGATTTACCAGACGAACGACGGCACGCGATGGAGCCGGTTGAGCAAAATCTCGACCTCCGACCAGCTGGTGCTCGATCACATTCTCTTTGATACTTCGAATCCCCAAAGAATCGTCGTAGGCGCATGGATGCTGGACCGGCCCGACGGCGGCATCTTTATCAGCCAGGATGAAGGCCATCACTGGACAACTGTTCCTGACATGCAGGGCCAATCCGTGCGCGCTCTGGCGCAGGCGCCGTCTGATCCCAAAATTTTCGTGGCTGGGACATTGAAAGGGGTGTATCGCAGCGAAGATGGAGGCCTGCATTGGTCTCTGATCAGCCCTCCAGGAAGTACGGAGCTGCATGAAGTTGAATCGGTCGCCATCGATCCGGCAAATCCGCAGAACATTTATGCGGGCACCTGGCATCTTCCGTGGAAGACCGTAGATGGTGGCAAGAGCTGGCAGAATATCAAGCAGGGCCTAATAGATGACTCGGATGTATTTTCAATCATTGTCGATCCGCACGTTCCGAGCACGGTCTACGCCAGCGCCTGTTCCGGAATCTACAAAAGCACGGATGCCGGAGCGCTGTTTCACAAGATTCAGGGCATTCCCTCGACGGCGCGTCGTACTCGCGTTTTGAAACAGGACCCCAATAACCCGGCCATCGTCTATGCGGGAACTACCGAAGGTTTGTATCGCACAACCGACGCCGGAACAAAATGGTCGCTGCTGACGCCTAAAGACCTCATCATCAACGACATCTATGTGGACCCGACGAATTCGCAGCACATTCTGATGGCGACCGACCGCAGCGGCGTTCTGGTCAGCGGAGACGGCGCGTTGAGTTTTCACGACTCCAACAGCGGCTTCGCGCAGCGTCAGTTATCGTCGTTGGCTGTGGATCCGAAAAATCCCTCCACCATGTATGTGGGGGTGCTGAACGATAAGCGCTTCGGCGGCGTCTTCGTTTCCAAAGACACAGGCGCAAGCTGGACCCAGATGAGCAACGGGCTGGACGGCCACGATGTATTCGATGTGGGAATTTCCTCCGCAGGGAACCTGCTGGCGGCAACCAACCACGGGATCTACCGTTGGAGCGATGGCAAATGGGAAAGTATCGGTGAGCGCAGGAAAGTGGTCACGCGCAAGGTGACGCATATCCAGAAAAAGCACCGCTCTGTTTCTATCGAAAGCGTCGAGGTCCCGGACGGCAGGATCGAAGGCGGCGTCCACGGCCTGGCATTCGCTAACGGCAAGTGGTATGCGGCAACGTCCGACGGTATGTACGTCAGCGGCGACGGCCCGTTTTTATGGATAGGAGGGCCGCTCCTGTCCGCTTCCACCGGCCCGGCAGGAGCGTCATCCGAGCCGCAGCTAAAATCTGCGAAGCACGGAAAGCCAATGACAAAATTGCAGGAAAGGCGAGCGGCCGAAGCGGAGGCCAAGCGGGAAGCAAGCCAGGCAACCAAGTCTTTCTGGAACGTGGCTGCAGGAGGAAACATTGCGATTGCCAACGGCCAGGGCGTAGTGTTCGCGTCCCAGGACCAGGGTAAAACCTGGCAGCCCGCCACGCTGCCCGCCGGCTGGACACGGGACCGCTATGTTGCAGTAGACAACGGCGGCCGTCTCTGGGTCGGAGGACGTCTGGGCGTGATGCATAGCGACGACCAGGGCAAGACCTGGCAGCCCACCGGCGTGCCCATTAACAACATCAGTGGATTGCGTTTCGATCCACGGACGAATCGCATTTTCGTCAGCTCCTACGATTCGGATTTGGTCTATGGTGTCGATCCAGACGGCAAGCACTGGAAGTGGTGGAATCCGGGATGGCGTCTCCATACCCTCACTTCATCAGGCAACCGCCTGGTAGGTGCAACTCTGCTGCATGGTGTGGTTGTGCAGCCAGAGAACCAGCCTGCCGCAGGTAGTTTCTAGCCAACGACATGCAGCCGGATAGCGCCGCTCTCGTGGTGCGTCCGGCTGTACTGGACGACCTGGCCGAGCTGGTCAAAATCGATTCGATATGCTTCGCCGCAGGGATCGCATATCCGGACAATGAGCTTGCGGCGCTCCTGAAATCCCGTTCTGTCCTGACTCTGGTTGCGGAAGCTTCCGGAAGAATTGCGGGCTTCGCGGCGATGGGATTTTTGCCCTCCACGGCACCTTCTCAGTCGATTCTGGGTGAACTGGTCACGATTGACGTGCTTCCGGAATTCCGCCGGCAGCACGTTGGCCTGCGCTTGCATCAGGCGCTTCTAGAACGGACTGGCCTGAAACATGGAGATCGTCTGCAGCTTCACGTGGCCGTTAACAATCCGGGTGCATTCGAGTTTTATCGGCGGTTAGGTTACAAGCGCAGAGAGCGGGTGCCGCGCTACTATCTGGACGCACTGGATGCGTGGCGCATGGAGAAGCTACTGTAGACGGCCGGCGAGTGGTTTGCCTACGGATTTTTCGGCAACGCCGCCAGGAGCGACTGTCCCTTCTGTTCCGTAAATGGTCCTTCGCTCTCCCAGTAAACACGCCCGGATTGGTCCACAAGGACGGCAACCACCTTCTTATCATTGCGCACGTGCAGCGCGCGAAGGAATTTATGTTTGTTCACGTACACTGGCAGGATCCGGCTGCGCAGATCTTTGTCCGTCGTGTTGCTGCGCAGCGCTGCGTTGAACCACCAGCGATAAAGGAGATTTTGGCGCGACATCGTGGGCAGTTCGTAGTAACGGAATGAAGGATGCGTCGCCTCAAGCTGGCGCGCGGCAGGCAGCCAGCTATCGACCGTGTGCTGCTGCTCCCGGGCGAACGAGATCACGATCAGATTCAGCTGACCGCCAAAGTTCTGCGGCAGTTGAAAGCGGGTATCGTTCAGGTTCGTGGCCTGCAGGACAGGGAACTGACCCAAGTCCGGAGCCGGTGCGAGCTTCGCATCCTGCTGGGCAGATGCGGAGGCGAGACAAACTGACAACAGAAAAATGCAAAGTCGCAGAGGCATAGTGGTCAAAGTTTGCGAGCTGAAATCCGGTGCAAGCGGAGGCGACGTTCTCCCAGCCTAACAGCTATGATGAAGGGGAGGGGCTTGCATGGAAAGTATGCCGAAATCTCGACACTCCTTTCAAACCGACGATCATCTGCTTTTGCCCATCGCAGAAAAGGTTTTTGCGGGGCAGCGCCTCACATTTCAGGATGGCGTTGCGCTCTACCGGTCGCCGGACATTCTGGCCGTGGGCTGGATGGCAAACTGGGTGCGCGAAAAGATGCATGGCGATATCGCCTATTTCAACGTGAATCGCCACATCAACCCGACCAACGTGTGCGTGGCGGCCTGTCGCCTTTGCGCCTTCGGGCGCAAGAAAGATGCTCCGGGAGCGTACACGATGGCGTTGGAAGAAGCCTGGGCGCGCGCAGCGGAGGGCTATTCGGAAGCGGTGACCGAATTTCACCTGGTCGGCGGCCTGCATCCCGATTTGCAGTTGGAGTACTTCCTGGATTTGATTCGAGGCTTGAAGGAGCGGTTTCCGAAAGTGCACGTGAAGGCCTTCACGATGGTGGAGATTGCTTTCCTCGCCAGGCGCTCCAAGCTTACCATCCGCGAGACGATCGAAAAGCTGAAAGCCGCAGGTGTCGATTCCATGCCGGGCGGTGGCGCGGAAATTTTTGCCGACCGGGTGCGCCACATTATCTGCGATCACAAGATCGACGGCGGAGAATGGCTGGAAACCGCACGTACGGCGCACCAGTTGGGCATGCGCTCGAACGCGACGATGCTCTATGGTCACGTGGAGAACGACGAGGATCGCGTAGACCACCTGATTCGTCTGAGGGAATTGCAGGACGAAACCGGCGGTTTCCAGACTTTCATTCCGCTGGCCTTCCATCCGGACAACACCGCGCTTGATCATCTGCCGAAGACCAGCGGCCTTACCGACATTCGTCAGATCGCGGTAGGTCGCCTGATGCTGGACAACTTCGCGCACATCAAGGCGTATTGGCAGATGATGTCGGCAAAAATTGCGCAAATTGCGTTGCGGTTCGGCGCGGATGACATCGACGGTACGGTAATTGAGGAAAAGATTTATCACGATGCCGGCGCGGAAACTCCGCAGGGAATGCGCCGGTCTGACCTGGTCCGCCTGATCACGAAAGCAGGCCGTGTTCCCGTGGAGCGAGACACGCTCTATCGCGCAGTGGAACGCAGCGGCGATACCTTCACGGTCGCGGTCTGAGCAGAGCCCGCAGCACTCAATTCAAGATTCAAAACCATACCGGCCCGCGTATAGCTGGTGCGGTGTATCCTTGCCTTTCATCATCTCGAGAGAGGTACGATACGCATGTCCCATTTTCACCGCCGATCCCGCAATCTGGTCGCAGGGATTTTACTCCTGGTTCTCGGATTCGCGACGAACAAGCTGCAGGCCCAGCAGACCGGCCCGATTCACGGTGGTTCAGGAATCACACTGCCGCCTCCGCCTCCCACCCCAATCATTCCCACTGTTGATCAGTACCGGATCAGGTCTGTCGCGGCGTGCAGCCAACCCCCTTGTCCGGAAGAGCAGTCGGTCTCGCAAAAGATTACCGTGGTCGACAACTATCGCTGGCTGGAAAGCGACCATGATCCACTGGTACGTCAATGGATCGCGGCGCAGACCGCGTACACGCAGCTTTATTTATCTCAGCTGAAGATTCGGCCCCAGATCGCCCAGGCATTGACCTCATTGATGAAGGTCGATACAGAAACGGTCCCGCTGGTGGAAAAGGGCGTTTATTTTTTCAAAAAGAAAACGGCGGATCAGAACCAGGGCTCGATTTACATGCGCCGCGGGCTGCATGGCGCAGACGAGTTACTGGTAGACGCCAGCAAGCTCAGCGCAGACCAGAACACCTCCGCGACGATATGGGACGCGGCCAGGGATGCGAAGCTGCTTGTCTACGGCGTGCGCGAAGGCGGCGCGGATGAGCAAACCATCCACGTGCGCAACACGAAGACGCTGCAGGACATGGCCGATGTGCTGCCGCATGCCCGGTATTTTGGCGTCAGCCTTGCTCCAAAAAGCAGAGGCCTTTACTACGCCAGCTACACACGGGCCGGGACCCACGTTTACTACCACGTCTTCGGCACCCCCGCCTCGGCGGACAAAATGATCTTCGGCGACAGCTACAAGGGCCGCAAACTTGGCCCGCTCGACCTGGCGAGCGTGTCGGTCTCAGACGATGAACGCTACCTGGTGCTGAGGATTTCCCACGGCGTTCCGGCAGAGCAGGAAGATATTTTGGTAAAGGATTTGCGTCACCCGGAAGGCGATTGGCAGCAGGTCATCTATGGCATCCGGTCGCGTTTCCGCGCCCATGTGGCCGGCGATGCTGTATATGCCAAGACGGACTACAAAGCTCCGAATGGCCGGATCATCAAGGTCGAAATCGCGCACCCGCAAGAGTCGGCGTGGAAGACAGTCGTCCCCGAAGGTACGAACGTGATCGACGACTTTACGGTGGCCGGCAAGCGCCTCTTTGTGACGAAGCTCTCGGACGTGAAGACCCGGACCACGATCTATGATCTCGACGGGAAACAAGAGGGGCAACTCAGCTATCCCGGAATTGGAACTGGCTCGCCTGTATTCGGCCGTGTGGACGAAAAAACTGGCTTCTACAGTTTCGAGTCGCTGAATCAGCCGCCGACGATCTATAGCTACAACATTTCCAACCGGAAATCCGATACTTTTTTCGCGGAGAAGGTTCCCTTCGCCAGCGATCAGTATGAAGTGCGTCAGATCTTCTTTCATTCCAAGGACGGAACTCGCGTCCCGATGTTTATCGCCGGACGCAAGGGACTGCCGCGCGACGGCAGCGTGCCCACTCTGATGACTGCCTATGGCGGATTCAACCTCAGCATGACTCCCAAGTGGAACCCGGAGTATGCGTGGTGGCTGGAGCAGGGCGGCTATTTCGCACTCCCCAATCTGCGCGGCGGCAGCGAGTATGGCGAAAAATGGCACGAAGCCGGAATGTTTGAGCACAAGCAGAATGTGTTCGATGACTTTTACAGTGCCGCCGAGTATCTGATCGCGAACCACTATACAACTCCGAAACTGCTGGCCATTCGCGGACGCTCCAATGGCGGGCTTCTAATGGGTGCGGCCATGACCCAGCGCCCGGATCTTTTTGGAGCGATCTGGTGCGGGTTTCCGCTGCTGGACATGCTGCGCTATCAGAACTTCCTGGTGGGTCGATTCTGGACAACGGAGTACGGCTCATCGGAAGATCCGTCCCAACTCGCCTACCTGCTGAAATACTCCCCGTACCAGAACGTGAAAGCCGGAACCAAGTATCCGGCCATCATGTTCTTCAGCGGCGACAGCGACACGCGAGTCGCTCCGCTGCACGCGCGCAAGATGACGGCAGCATTGCAGGCTGCCAGCGGGAGCGATCGACCCATTCTGCTGCATTATGAGCTGAACGCCGGACACAGCGCGGGACTCTCGGTCCACCAGCTTGTGGACGACTATGCCGACGAGTTGGCGTTCTTATGGAACGAGACGGCGGGGACGAAATAAATCGATGAGCGATGGGGACGGCGTATCCGGCGAAAAACGAGAACGCGTTCCGAAGGGCGCCGCACGATGACCGAACGCGACAAGATGCTGGCCGGAGAACTGTACAACGCGCTCGATCCTGAACTGGTGCAGGACCGTGCCCGCGCTCATGACCTCTGTCAGACTCTGAACGCAACTCGTGAAGCGGACCGGGAATTGCGGCGCGAGCTGCTACGCGGAATCTTCGGCCGCGGCGGAGACACCGTGTCGCTGCAGCCGCCGTTCTTTTGTGATTACGGTTCCAACATAGAACTAGGCGAGCATGTTTTTTTCAACTTCAACTGCATTGTCCTCGATGTCTGCAAGGTCACCATCGGGGAGTACAGCCAGTTCGGTTCTGGCGTGCAGATCGTTACGCCGCTGCATCCGCTGGATGCCGGGATGCGGCGCAAGCAGGAGTATGGCGCTCCAATTACGATTGGTGCGGATGTCTGGGTGGGTTCGGGAGCCATCGTTTTGCCAGGAGTCACGATAGGAGCTCGTACAGTCATCGGCGCCGGGAGCGTAGTCTCCCGAAGCATACCTGACGGCGTGCTGGCCGTTGGCAATCCGTGCAGAGTCATCCGGAAACTGGATTGAAGGGATTTAATTCATCCAGCGGCGGTCGTTTGGGTCCTTCTTGTCATCCGGATCGAGATAGCGGCCCTGCCCGTCAAATTTGACGTCGCGGTCATGCTTGCGCATGTAGACCTGGAACTTGCGCGCCGCCCGGCGCCGTTTCCAGCGGTAGAAGCCGTTGCGCAGCCCGTATGCCCGCTCCGACATTGCGAATGCATACCCGCGCCGGGGCGCCTGCTTCACATAGATATACCCGAACAACGCTCCGCCCAGGTAGGCAAGAGACATAAAGCCGCTTGGTCCCTGCATGACGCTGGCCAGCGCGATGAGCATGTAAATGATCACCAGGTACTTTGCGCGGATCGAGATCGGCAGGGGAAACAGCATGAAGCTTTGATCGCCCATGAGCACGCCAAATGCGGCCAGCAAGCCGAAGATTCCCCCGGCTGCGCCATAGGTGGTGGCGTACGGCGACATATGAAAAACATGGGTGTAAGAAACAGCGATTGCTGTGAGGGCCGCTCCCACCACGGAAATGAAATACAGTTCCGCAACCCAGCGGGTGCCATAAATGTTTTCCAGATAGGAACCGATGAACCAGAGCGAGAGCATGTCGAACGCAATCTGAAAAATACCGCCGCTTAAAAAGCTGTACGTAACGACCTGCCAGACCGCGCCATGGAGCACCATAACCGGCGTGAGTGCTCCAGCCGCAAAAATTGAAACGGCGACCGCGGGCGCGATCCAGCGAAGCAGTGTCAGCGCGAAAAAAACAGCGATGGTCGCCAGGATAATCTTGCGGATCATCCCGGCAAAGGGCGGAAACGATAGCATCATCGAACCGGAACGTGGCATACACTATCAGCCTACGTGTCGCTTTCCGGTACGTCCAGTGGAATGCGGCGCGCAGGGACCGCAGCACTGAAAGCTGAATGTCTGCCGCGCCATACGTTCCGCACCGCTTCAGCAGTAGACAGCCGAGGCAGGGCAAGGTAAAACCAAATTATCGGAATTTGTTGGATTTTGTGGATCAGATCCAGCCACAGCCGCCGTGGGAGCATTTGGGTCGTATCGTTCCGCTTGACGTACAGAAACCATTGGCCGGGCGAGCAGCATCCAATACAGCTTTCGAGGCTGGCTGCACATCTTAAACCGAAAAGACGCTGAAGGAGCTGTCATGCAAGTCTGTCCAGAGTGCGAAAATCCGTTGAACTTTGCAGAAGATGAAGTGGAAGAGGGCGAAGTCATCCTGTGCGATGAATGCGGTTCGGAATACGAAGTGGTCAACACCGATCCCATTGAGCTGAGCAAAGTGGAAGAAGGTGGGTACGACGAAAGCGCCATTGCCTTTACAGAAGACGAGGAAGAATAGAAGGGTTCCAGGGATGAAGGATGGGAAGAAGGCGCCCAGGCTCTTCTGGCGTGCCTGTACTTTTGCCGTGCTGGCGGGCTGTTTGGCTTGCGTGACTATTGCCGTTGGAGCGGCCAGACCTCTTTACGCGCAGGACAATTCGGACCGTTCCGTACAGGGCCGTGTCGTCGATGACCAGGACACTCCGCTTCGCAGCGCGATTGTCTATCTAAGCGACGAGCGGACCAAAACCGTGGAGAGCTACATCACACAGGAAGATGGAGCATATCGGTTCCAGCAGCTGTCCCCGAACGACGATTACAAGTTGTGGGCGCAGCTTGATGGGGCGAAGAGTAAAACCAAAATACTGAGTTCCTTCGATGGCCGCAGTGTGTTCCGCGTGATCCTGAAGATCAGCCCAAAGAAGTAGTTCGGCGCCGGGTCGCACGGCTATAGTGGACAGGGTCCGGCTTCTTCCGCTTTTACGAGAGCATTGGAGTTCCGAAATCTTCCGCAGGATTGATCCGGTCGAGCGGAATGCCCTGCCGGGACAGGAGCTCGAGCACGGGTTCCATAATCTTGCGGGAGACGTCAGGAATCGGCATGGGAGGTATCACCGTGATGCCTCCAAGCAGGCGGCTTAGCGCGAGATAGGAAGCACGGCTGGTATACAGGAAATCCAGAGGGTATTCCGGCTTGCGCGCACGCGCCTGCACTGGGTCCGCATCCAGAAAATAGCTGACGTGCGGCCTTGGAACCAGTTTCATGATCAGGCGGACGTACGCGCGAGCCGCAGGATTGCTGAGTTCCAGGTTGGCCAGTTCATCATAGATAAAACGGTCGCACACCAGAAAATCGGCGCCGGATCGGGAGGCCTGCCGGATGGTCCGCCGCAGAGCCATCGCATCGGCGAAATAAAGGCCCAGCCGTACACAGGTCATTGCCCAGGAGCGGACGTTTTTGTCCCGCCGGTTGATCGGCGCGTCGGGCGTGCCTACGCCCTTGTCGCCTTTGAAAATCTTGTGACCTGTCGCCTCTCGCATTCGGGTGAATCGCGCAACGTCATCCCAGAACGTAATCAACTTGACCCGCAGGCCAGCCTCTTTCAAACGCCTGCAGAGCATGTCGATCTGCGTGCTTTTCCCGGCGCCATCCATCCCGGAGAAGCTTACGACGAGGCAAGTTTTGGTTGTTGGATTCGCCTGCATGGTCATCTCCAGCTTGCTCCAATTGCGACTTTTAACAGCCCAGACCAAGGATTTTGTTCTGCACAAAACGAAGGTGAATGTTGATGGGACCAAATCGGCGCAGGCGCCTGCGCCTTAGCGAGAACTAGTGTGGCCGGCTCGGGGTTGCTGCTGAAATTCCAGCCACGGTTCCGAGAGCTATCGCAGCACCTGCCAAAAGCGCAACTCGAATCAGAAAGGAACGTGCTCGCTTCTGTTTCGCGGGAGCGATTACCGCTCCTGCTGGCCGGGACGCCGCAATTCCAGTGGTCTTCTGATAAGGCGCGGCCGCTGTACCTACGGGTTCCGAACTGGGAGTCTGCTGCGGTTCTGAAGCGGGCCGGGTTGCGAGGGAGGGGTTGGTGTTCCCTTGCTGTGCGGGCAGCTGCTGTGCGGGCAGCGGAGCCGCGGTTCCGCCCGATGATGGCGTTTGATTCGCAGCTGTGGGTGCGTTTGCGGCCTGCGCCGTATTGCTGGATGCCATCGCGGGGGAGTGCGAGGCCTCCGGCACAGCATAAGATGAGTCTTCCGCTTGCTGACCGGTAGGCGCCACTGGCTGAAGAACACTATCTCCTTCAGCCAACGGGACAGCGAGCAAAAGTACCAGGCAGACGGCAATATGTGGTCGTAA